>CAYJAX010000071.1:0-4653 GCA_964368545.1 Candidatus Woesearchaeota archaeon
CCATTAGTTAGCTCGTGGTCTTGCCAGGAAACAGATTTTCCTCCTACGAATCCAGCTTATGATAATCCAACAATTTCAAGCAGTTGCAGGACTGGAGAAATAATTCAAAGAGACACTTGTGGTTGTTTGGATCAAGATGAACTCTTCACAACAGATTGTATACAAGGTTTTACTTATGTAGCAGAATACAGCTGCAGCAACAACTGCACAAATCCCACAAAAAAGAAATGCCCAGAGGGAACTCAATGCATTACAGGAAGAGATGGTGGAGCATGCAAAACCCCTAATTTTGAAGACCTAGAAAGTACTCCAGGAATAGAATATAGTTTATTCCAATCTCCTTTAGAGCTTTCAGAGGAAGAGATAACAATAACTTTAACTGACAATGATTTAATTAATTCAGCGCTTTGCAGTTCTTCAAATGTTGACATATCAAGCTTAGAAGTTGTTGAAACTCAGCCATTAACAGGAGCAGCAACTGTAATAAAGCAGATAACAGGATTTTTCTCTAAGATAACAGGAAAGCAAGCAGCTTTACCAGTAACTAGAAGAGAATATCATCAAAAATTAACAACCGATGCTTACTCAGAGCTTGCAAACATTAGAGCTTATATTCAAGTAGCTTATTTCAATGAGAATGGAGCTCGCTCAGCACCAAGAAAAGCAAGAATTTTAGACAGAAAAGTAGGAAGCGCGTTGCTGAAGAATTATGGATTTACAGAAAATAATAATCTCAATGCTTTAATTGCTTCAAAGCAGAGATCAAGACAGCATTCAATCACTCAACAAGGAATAGTAATCAGAGAAAGAGCATCAGAAGCAGAATTAGAAAATGGATTTGTATTTAAAATATCATCCGACAACTATCATAATTCTGCAGGAATCCCAGAAATACGATTTAATGAGTTTAAAGATTTAACATTTATTCTAGTAGAAGCAAGAGAAGATCGTTATTTTAAAATAAACAGCAATATTTATTCAGTTTCAAAAGGGCTTTACTTAGTTCCATATCCTTTGGATGAGAATATAAGATATGAGGCAGTTAATGATCCTAGTGAAATAGACAGCGAATTAGATGCATATTATAGAATTCCATTTGAAATTCCAAGTAAGAGGTATGATATAGGAGTAAAAACAGCAAAAGAATTTGGATTCTGCACAACAATAACAGGAGTTTATTATTTAGAGATGATATTTTTAACTCCTTCCGAAGCTGATTATTTCTTAAGAGATATTCCATCGACTTTTGAAGAAGGCTTCAGATTCCCTTCTAAAGCATTTAGATACAAGCCAACTAATATTGATGTGTGGTATTATATAATTCCGCTAAGAGAAGATTATGGCGGCTTCAAGAGAGCATTATATTTTGTACCTAAAAGATCTATTATCTTAATGGATAATGAATATGATCTGAGAACAAGAGCTAATGAAATACCAGGAATTAGGCATAGGCCTCCAACACCGAATGTAGAGATTAGTTATGATGCAAAGGTTTTAAATGAAATTTCAGTTCTGGAAGATGAAAAAAGAAGGTTAGAAGGCAGAATCCCTTGCGTATCCGATATTAAAGATAAAATAGGAGGCCTATTTAGCTACCTAATCAGTTATCGTTCAGAACAAATTATAAGAACAAGTTCATGAAAATAAAAAAAGAAAATCGATGCTGCAATATTTTCTAAATTTAATTATATTTATTTATGATAAGGAGAAATCTCTTCGCTTGATCCGCTAATCCCTGTTATGCCTAGTGCAATTTGTTCAGGAGTTAATTTATTATATAATTCAGAAGCTCTTTCCATGGCTTCAACCCTTGCTCTTGCCATATCTTCCAATGAATAGTTTTGTGGAATTTGAGAAGTTCTTTCAGTAATATAGTCTCTAGCAGCTAAAGCTATACTTGCAGTGCCAGCAGCTAAGCATGCTCCTACTAAAATTCCTAATCCAGCTCTTCTTGATAATCCCATATTTCTATCTCAATTTTCACCATTTATAAATCTTTCTCTTTATAACTACTTAATGATGACTAAATTTTATAGGATATTTTTAATGCAAAATCATCAAGACGATCTAATAGAAGGTGATGTAAAAGAAGCATTTCAGCATTCAGGAGCTTTTCCAAACTTATCTGCAAATAAAAAGAAAACACTTAAATACTATAATTATTATAATTATTATAATTATTAAAAATAATAAAATTATTATGGAGGTTAAAATGGGAACTTTATCTGTTTCAGTGCCAAATGAATTAAGAGAAAAAATGGATAGGCTGGATGAAGTAAACTGGTCTGCTATAGCAAGAAAGGCATTTGAAGAAAAATTAAAGGAAATAGAGATCTTAAAAATGGTAGCTAAGAAAAGCAAGTTAACTGAAAGAGATGCTAAAGCTATTAGCAATAAGATAAGCGAAAGCATGGCTAAAAAATTCAGAGGGATGTAGATGCAATTAGTTATCGATGCAAATATTATCATAGCTATGCTTATCAAACCAGGAAAGATAATTGACCTTTTCTTTAACAACAGATTAGAAATATTTGCTCCTCAATTATTATTTGATGAATTAGAGAATAACAAAAATTATATTATTGATAAATCAAAAATAGACAAAGAATGGTTTGAGCTATTTTATACTATTATTAAGAAAAATGTTAGAATAATTCCAGAAGAAGAATTCTTAAAATCCAGAGAAAGAGCTGAAGAAATTTGTCAAGATCAAAAAGACATTGTTTATTTTGCTTTGGCTTTATATTTGCAATGTAGTATTTGGAGCAATGAAAAAAGATTAAAAAAACAAGAAAATATTAAAGTTTACAGCTCTGGTGAATTGATAGAATTATTTGAAGTTTGATTTCTTAGGAAGTTTTATAAAATTTGGAAATAAATAAGTTAATATGCTAAAAAGAGGATTATTGTTTTTACTAGTGTTTGTTATATTTTTGCAAAGTAGTTTAGCTCAGGATTCTTGCTTATTGCCTTCAGAAGAAAATGCTCAAATAGTAGCTCAAAGAATTTTGCAGATTTATTCTCAAATATACGATGATGAAAATAAAGCTGTAGAAGCAGCCATTGATAGTGTAAATAGATGGCAGCCTTCTGAAAATGTTGATTCTAACTGGGTCAAATATAAATCGCAAGTTGGAAATGAGATGAGAAGAATTTCAACAGCTGGAATAAGAACATTACAAGAGGAGAAAGTAGTTCATTCTACATTTGGTTCAATATATTCTTGGAAAGGGTTGTATAACAAGGATTATGCTCCTAGAACAAATGAAATTTTTAACGAACTGAGAACTGATACAAGTAATGTAATTAGTGGAGGATTTAATCAGGATCCAAGATTTTTTTCACACTTAGGGATGTATGTAGATATTACTCCAGAAGATAAAATAAATACTTTACTCGAACAGTTCAAGGGCAATATAGACAATCAACTTTTGCCTACTTTACAAAGTTTACTAAGAGATAATCCTTCTTATATCATACTTGAACATTTTTTAAAGGAGGGAGGAGAAATTATAGCATTACCAGGTTCTTCAGGTCATGGTAGATATACATCAGATCCTCTTGTCATACTTGTAGGTATAGGAGGTTCTAGTTCCGATACTGAAAAAACATTATATCATGAATCTCTACATTATGCATTTGATAAAATGGATTCAATACTTTCTGAGTCACATGACTTTGGTGGAGCTGATCATGATGTAATTAAGCCATTGGACGATCGCCTTAGAATAATCCAACAAACAAATGAAGGTCAAATACCTATATATGATGAAAATAATCATGGATTATATGGATTTACAATTCATGGTAAAATTGGTGAATTTATTAATGGATATATTGATAATAATGATTTAGATGGATTAAAAGATTACATAAATTCTTATATGTTTCAATTCCAAAGAGGATATGTTAAATCTTCCATGATAAGTCCCCTAAGTTCAAAGGCCCATTATGATGAACATCCTGAAGAGAGAGAAGGGAGGTATAGGTTAACAGATGGTCAAATAATAGATATTGCTTTCTTAAATGCAATTAACGGAGCGATAATTCAACAAGCAATTAATATAGGTATTTCTATCGCAAATGAAAAATCCATAAAAATAACCGAAGCATTTGAAACAAAAGAATTTCAGGATAAATTTCAGAAATTTATCAGCCAATTCGCAACAGAACTTGAAAATCCGAGCATCCAACCCTATACTGTCGCATCTAAAATATTTATAGAGGACTTATAGGGGATTTGTTATCAGATAATTTTCGTCTAACAATAAAGAAGATAAAAATCAGAGCCAGTTCAAGGAGAAACTTCTTAACCTATTTCCTAACAGGTAAGGGTCTCTTAATTGTTATAGGCAGAATATCTCCTTTCGATTTTCTAATTCAAATATTTATATAACTTTCTAATTTTATCGAAAGCTTTATAAATAAAGAAATCTAAAATAGAAAGCATGAAAAAGGTAGAATTAGTTTATCGTGAGATATTATATCAGGCAATAGAAAAAAACAATAAAGAATTAACCCAGTCTTATTTAGCTAATGCTCTAAACATATCTTTAAGCACTGTCAACTTAGCCATAAAACCCTTAGAAAAAATGAATGCAATCAAAATTAAAAAAATGGGTTTCAATATAATAGACATTAAAAAAATATTAT
>CAYJAX010000072.1:0-4566 GCA_964368545.1 Candidatus Woesearchaeota archaeon
CTATCACCAGGCTCAACAACAACGTTAGAAGAAACATTAACTAAAAAATGGCTACCATTAGGCACCCTTATCAAAACTTTATTATCTATAACCTTCTTAGCATCACACACGAGAAGAGGAGCTTCCTTGAACTTATTCAACTCAGTCTTAAGATAACTCAAACTACTCTTAAGCAGCTGATTCTCTTCATTAATAGAGATAGATCCATTATTATTGCCAGAGTAAATATCACTAATTTCTTCCTTCCTGCTTTTAGCCATAAAGCTCATAATAAATAGACCAAGAATACTAATTAATAAAATTTACTAATCGCTTTCTGGAAACTTCCCAAGTAAAAAGCAGTTAAAGTATTAAACATTTAATATTGATATATTATATGGAAGACAAAACCCTGATAAGAATAAGCTTTGCAGGTGCAGTAATTGGAATAGCCATAATTATAGTATTGGGACAATCTATAGACCTTGAAGAATCAAGAATCAACTCAATAAACAAGTTCGACATAGGAAAAAATGTTAAGATAAAAGGATTCATAGAAAATGTAAAAACAATAGGAAGCATAAGAATAATAGAACTAGAAGATGATACAGGAAAAATTGAAGTAGTCCTATTCGGCAAAGAAGGATATTTCAAAAAAGGAAACATAGCAGAGATTGAAGGGCAAGTCAGCATAAGAGAAGGAAAAATACAGATAAACGCAGACAGAGTAAAAGTTTTTAGTTTATAACACTTTTTTAGCACACTGCAATTATTACTAAACAATGTGCAAATTATAGAACACATAAATATTTAAATAGCTAAATGGCTTATTCTCTTGAGAGGCTATTGCGATGGTAGATTACATAAAAAGAGATGTTTCTAGAATGGTTGAAGAGTACTCAAGCAAGATAGATGACAACCCATTCAGCAAGATAATACCTGCATTAATGAAGAAAGGCTTGGATAATGCAAACCTATCAATGTTCAGCGATGAGAAAAAAAGAGAACTACTAAATGCTGCAGGAGAAGAATACCTGAAAAGAAATCAAGTCCTGGATGCTATAAAAGTATTCAAGATGACAAGCAACAAAGAAAGACTTGTTGCTATAGGAGACGAACATGCAAAAATGGGATTATTCGGCCATGCAATAGAAGCATACAAACTTGCTGAAGACAAAGACAGACTTTTAAGGACTGGTGATAAGTGCCTGGAAGAAGGACACTTAGCTGAAGCAATAGCCTCATTTAAAGCAGTCGGCAATCAGGATAAATTGAACAAAGTCGGAGATTACTGCCTAGAAAAAGGAAAACTAGAATTTGCAATAGAAGTATTCTGCGCTTTAGAGAATAAGGTGAAGCTGTTAAGCATAGGAGACAAATGTTTTATACAAAAAGAGTTCTTGTATGCAGCAAAAGCTTATGAACTAGCAGACGAAAGAGAAAAACTAAATAAAGTTGGAGAAGAATTCATGAAAATGGGATTACTAGCCAACGCACTAAAGGCTTTCCAATCAGCCAAAAACGAGATGATGGTTCAATTCATAAAAGAGAACTTTGGAGAGAAAGAACTTGTTTCGAGAGTGTATGTATAAACCTTTCTTTAACTTATTTTAAAATTTAATGAACTAATTTCTTCTATGAACGCATGATTATCTCGCATAACACCACAAGCGTAATTAATTTGCTCGTCCTAAAGCCAATTTACGTAGTTGTTACGTGGTTTTTGTTAATAGTATTTATCAGTAATGAATTACAATAAAGTTGTGTGGAAAGCGAGAGGAATAAAATAAATGCCTTTGACAAATTATAAAGCCTGTCTTAAATTTTTATTAATTCTTCTGTCAGAATTATTTTCACATAGTTTTGTTTTTTCAGTTTTTTGTCATTTGTCAAGAGTGCGCAGTTCTATTTTAGATATAATGCAATATATAGTACATCTTTATGATCTGGAGAAATTTTTTCTGCTTTTTCAAGAAAGGGGCTTATTTCTTCTTGTGGAATTAGGATTATATTTCGTTCGAATAAATCAAAAATTATATCGAAATCCTCTTCGGTTCTGTTGGTCTTCCTTTTTATCTCGTCTTTATACTTATTGAATTCTGTAAATATAAACTCAGGGGGCATAAAGAGTATGCTTAAAAAGAATTTCGGAAGTCCCACTATTTTTTATCAAAGCGGCAAAAAGAATATTTGCATCTATGACTAATTTCATTTAGGTTTTCCTCTTGTATCTTTTTGCAAGCCTTTCATTTAATTCTCTTCCCATTCGTAAGGCATCTTCTTCAGTAATTGTGCTGTCTGATTTGAATTTCTTTAAAATTTCTAGATCACGCACTTTCTGTATGAATGCTTGTCTTGCTACTTCAGACCAATTAATTTCGGAAAAGTTACCCATTTTGATCTTTAATTCGTCTGGGACTGCTAAAGTCATAGTTGTCATGTTTTTACCGCCATATGTGTATTCATTTACAATAAGTGTGAATATATAAATATCGCGATTTTCAAATAGTATATGTCCTATTCTGAAAACTTTCTGGAAATCTCTGACAAAGACATATTAAAATCGAGATTAAATTTAAATAAATGCTGGAACAAATTTTGTTAGCCATAATAATAGGTTGCATACTTGGAACTATAACAGGAATAACACCGGGAATACACATAAACCTGGTGGCAGCACTAATATTTGCAGCATCATCATTATTACTCCATTATACAAATACAACAGCACTAATAACAGCCATAACAAGCATGGCAATAACACACACATTCCTGGACATAATACCAAGCACTTTCTTAGGAGCACCAAATCCAGATAATGCATTATCAGCCTTACCATCACACAAACTATTACTAGTAGGAAAAAGCGGAGAAGCTATAAGAATAGCACTAGCAGGAAGTTTTTTCGGGCTAATTACCTCAGCAATATTTAGCCCAGCAATAATATACATAGTTGACATGAGCTATCCAGTAATAAAAAGATACATAGCAGCATTACTGATAGGAATAAGCATTTACACAATACAAAAATCCAAGTCAAAAACAAAGTCAGCATTCGTATTCTTATTAAGCGGCATACTCGGAATATCAGTATTCAGTTTAAAGACACTAGAACAGCCACTATTCCCGATGCTGTCAGGATTATTTGGAATAAGCTCTTTAATAATAAGCTTAAACACAAAAACTACAATACCATTACAGGAAAAAATAAAGTCTGTAGTTCTTGGAAAAATATCAACAATAAAAAACACCATGACAAGCTTAATATCTTCAGTTCTCACAAGCTTCCTTCCAGGACTGACTAGCTCCCATACAACAATAATCGCGACAGCAATATCAAAATCAAACGAGCAAAAAGACTACATATTCGTAAACAATTCAATAAACACAATATCAATGATGCTGAGCTTTGTAGCATTATTCAGCATAGACAAAGCCAGAAACGGAGCAGTAGTTGTAATCTCAAACTTCATAAACAACTTTACAATATTACACTTGGCTTTAGTCATTGCGTCATCTTTAGTTGCCGCATTCCTGGCAATAATATTATGCCTGAAACTCTCTTCAAAATTTGCAGTTCACATAATGAAGATAAACTACTCAAAACTCTGCAAGACGATAATAATCTTCCTAACAATATTAGTTCTATTACTTACCGGATACATAGGAATAATAACTCTCGTAACTTCAACATTTGTCGGACTAATAGCAAAATTGTTCAATATTGAAAACACCCACTTGATGGGCTGCTTGATATTGCCTGTAATATTATACTTTCTTCTTTGACAAATATTCTCTATCCCTGATTGTTGTGTAAAAAGTCCTTCCAGCCTTTAATATGAAATATGTGCCCAATAACAGAAAAAGATTATTTTTTGTTATGATAAGCGATGCCTCTGCAATGCCTAAGCCTATGAACATGTTGTTTAATATAGTTCGAGAATTATAGAAAATAGCCGGAGTAAGACGATGACGGTATAATTCGTAAGATTCCAACATGGATTCAGCATACATTAATGCTGCACCTGCATAGTTCCCAACTTCTAAAATAGGATTATCAATCTCAAACATACCCATAGACATTAAACCAGTGCCAGTCATCGCGCATTTTACAACACTTGAAATTGAACGAGGACTTATGGAATCTCTATTGTCTGGCTCTTCTTTTACTACAAGCTCTTCAATTTTAGCTATTTTAATTCCTAGTCCGCTTTCAATTCTGTTAGGGTCTATTTCTCCAGCACTCATCAAATAATTAAATATGCACTATTTTAAAATATTACTGGTGACATATGTCACTTGACTACACAAAAGTTTGAAGACACGTTAAACTTATAAACACAGGCATACTCGTAAAATTACCCTACTGATGCAGAGAGCCGTCGATTTCTAGAGCAAACTATCAAACAAAAGTTTTATAACAGGCACGGAAGTCAAGAAAATATGGCAAATGTAAGAAGACCAAGGAAAAGCAGTCTGCAGTTTTGGCCTAGAAAGAGAGCTAAAAGACAACATGCAAGAATCGGATCCTGGGCAAATGAAAAAAATACAACACTGCTTGGATTTGCAGGCTATAAAGCTGGAATG
>CAYJAX010000073.1:0-4486 GCA_964368545.1 Candidatus Woesearchaeota archaeon
GAAAAAGAGGGCAAGCAGACAAGAAAATAGAAGAAGTACTTAAGAATAAAGGTTGGAAAAAAGAGCAGGTAAGGGGAGTGTTTAATGATATAAAAGAAGATGAGAAAAAGAGGAAGAAGTTTAGTAGTGTTAATAAATAGTCTCGATTTAATTATGCCTTGTTGTGGATGTAATATTCATCTTAGCAAATAATTTAATAGGTTCCTTAACTGCCAAGACTAAGCTTGAAGCAATTATAATAAGTACCCAGTCAACAAGACCTAGTCTGATTGTCTCAAATAAATTATTCAGGAAGTATACTACTATAAGCTGAAGCAAAACAGATAATGATACTGCAATCAGTAAATATTTATTCTTGAATGTTGCTTTGCTGAATACAGATTTATTGCCTATTCTGTAGTTTATAGAATTAAACAGTTCAGCTAAAACTAAAGTCGAGAATGCAACAGTCTGGGCATAAGCAAGACTGTGTTGTGTAGAGTAATAATAAAACACAAACAAAACGCTGAATGTTATAATCACTCCTTCAAATAGTATTTGGAACAAGTCTTTCTTTCCTATAACATTTTCTTTGATTTTTCTGGGAGGCATTTTCATAACATCCTCGTCAACATGATCAACGCCTAAAGCAAGTGCAGGTAGGCCGTCAGTAAGCAGGTTAATCCACAATATTTGTATAGCAATTAATGGAAGAGGCATTCCGATGAGCAAGGCTATAAATATAATTAAAACTTCAGCGAGATTTGAAGAAAATAGGAACTTGACAAATTTCTTAAGGTTGTTGTAAATTCCTCTGCCTTCCCTTACAGCATCAACTACGGAAACAAAATTGTCATCCAACAAGACCATGTCTGAAGCCTGTTTAGCAACGTCAGTTCCTGAGCCGACAGCAGTGCCAATATCAGCTTTTTTTAAAGCGGGAGCATCATTAACTCCATCACCTGTCATGGCAACAATATGCCCTTTACTTTTTAGAGCTTCCAGTATCTTAACTTTATGTTCTGGGTTAACTCTTGCGTATATGGATACTCTGTCAACAATATTTTTGAGTTCGTTGATTGACATTTTAGAAAGTTTTTCTCCATTAACAACTTCTCCTTCAATACTTATCTGGTCAGCTATTGACTTGGCAGTTAGCTCATAATCTCCGGTGATCATGACTACTCTTATTCCTGCTGACTTGCATTCTTCTATTGATTCCTTAACTTCTTTCCTTGGAGGATCTATCATGCCTGCTAAGCCGACAAATACATAATGTTTGGAATCTGTTGAGTATGCAAAAGCAAGAACTCTGAGTGCTTTTGATGCCATGTTATTGTAAGCTTTGATTATTTTATCCTTGTCATTTTTAGTTAATTCCTTAATCTTATTATTTATCTCAATCAGTTTGCATTTTGACATGACAACTTCTGGGGCGCCTTTCAGGTTATAGACGATTTTTCCTTCAATGTTGTTTGAAGTTATCATAAATTTTGATTCTGAATTGAAAGGAATCTCGCTTGCACGGGCATAATTTTTATCATAATTTCCTTTTCTGGCCATAACTATTAGTGCTTTTTCAGTTGGGTCTGAAGGACCGTCCAATGTTGCATTGTTGCATAAGGAAGCTATAGAAAATAGCCTTTCGAGTGTATTGACGTCAATATTTTTCCCATCTGACATGAACTGTCCGTCTGTTGAGTATCCTGAACCTGTAACTTCAATCAGTCTGTTATTCACATAAATTTTTTTTACAGTCATCTCATTTTTAGTTAGCGTTCCAGTTTTGTCTGCGCATATTACAGATGTGCCTCCCAAAGTTTCAACTGCTGATAGTTTTCTTACAAGGACATTCTTTTTTAGCATTCTTTGAGTGCCTAAAGCCAAAGTAATTGTTATGACTGCTGGAAGGCCTTCTGGTATGGCTGCGACAGCTAAGGCTATTGAAGTAAAAAAAGAATCGAAGAATGTCGCTCCTCTGAAATGATTGGCTACGAAAATAACAGCAACAAGAAGTAATATTGCAAGAGTGATGTTCTTGCCTAGGATTCCAAGTTGTTTTTGAAGGGGTGTTGTCTTTTCTTCTGCTAGCTGGATTTGTTTTGCTATCTTGCCTATTTCAGTGTTTAGTCCTGTATAAACAACAACAGCTTTTCCTCTGCCTCTGACAGCATTGGTGCCTGCAAAAACCATGTTTTTCTGGTCTGCGATTATTGCTTCTTTCTTTATTTCATCTTTATTTTTTAGGACGGAAACTGATTCTCCAGTTAGAGTTGACTCATCTATAGATAATGAGTTTGCTTCGATTAATCTTGCGTCTGCAGGTATGAAAAAGCCTTCTTCTATAATTATTATATCTCCTTGAACAACTTCAGATGAAGGAATAGTTATTTGCTTGCTGTTTCTTATCGCTATGGCAGTTGGGGAGGAAAATTTCTGTAATGCCTCTATTGCTTTTTCAGCCTTGTACTCCTGAAAGAAGCCGAGAATTGTATTTATAACAACAATTATTGATATAACTGCAGCGTCATTGTATTCTTTGAATAACAAGGAGATTAAAGCAGCTGCAATTAGGACATAAATTATAAAATTCTTAAACTGTGAGAGTAATAATTTTGTCTTGGATATTTTCTTTAATTTTGATATTTCATTTCTGCCGTACTTGATTAGCCTGTTCTTGGCTTCTTGGTCTGTCAAGCCTTCTACGGAAGTGTTCAGTTCTGAGAATGTCTCTTTTATGGAGAGCTTGTAAAACATACAGACATTACTGATTTTAGTTTGCTTATTAATGTTTTTAATACATTGCATTATTGAGTTAGAGGTTTGCAGAATCAACAAGAATCTGACATAAGACATTTTTATCAGCGTTATGAACTGCTTTTCGTATAACACACAGGCAATTATGATAAAAACTTTTAAATAGAGGTTTTCTTAAAATAAAGATATAAAAATTATCTATCAACTCGGTAATATGAAATCAGAAGGTGTATGCAACTATTGTAAAAAAGTGTATTCATCGGTAGCCATGTCTAAGCACTTACTCTCGTGTGCCGAGAGAAAAAGAATTTCCGGAGATAAATATACTTTTCTTATCCGCGCCAGCGCAGGCCCGTTTTTTGTGTATTTTGAAATGAATGCTAATGATACACTGGAAAAAATAGATGATTTCCTGCGCGATATTTGGCTTGATTGTTGTGGGCATCTAAGTGCTTTTACCATCAACGGCACAAGATACAACTCTGACTGCGAAGACTTAGAATCTGATGAAAAAAATCTCAAATACAAGCTCTCAGGTTTGCTGAGTCCAAACATGAATTTTTTACATGAATATGATTTTGGAACAACCACTCAATTAAACCTTAAAGTTATTGAAAAAAGAAAAGGAAACGCTGGCAAAATAGAAATTCTCTCTAGAAATAATCTTCCCGAATTTAAATGCAAATGCGGAAATCCAGCTAAAGATATATGCTCTCAATGTGTCTGGGAAGAAACCGGGCTTCTTTGCTCCAAATGTACCAAAAAGCATGAGTGCGAAGAAGATATGCTAATGCCAGTGGTTAATTCGCCGCGAATGGGTGTGTGCGGGTATACAGGGGGCGAGTAACTCCAAACATAGAGGTTATTACACCAAAAAATGGTAAATCATTACCAAAAAATGGTAAAGTATTTAAATAAGTAGAGTATAATCTCAACATGAAAGCAGAAGACAAGATATACAAAGCATTTTTTGAGAGTAAAGAGCCAAAGCTCTATTACAACCAGATAAAAGAACAAACTAATCTTTCCCATAGCTCGCTTCAAAACGCTTTAGAAAAGCTAAAAAAAGAAAAAATCTTAGACGAAGAAAAAACTAAATCAAATACATTCTATAAAATAAAAAACAAAAAGCTCATAGCATTAAAATTCTCAGAGCTTGCAATACAAAAATTTCAAGATTTAAACAGAGGGGTAAGAATACCACTCAATAATTTCTTAAAAGATGTACCAAAAAGCATCTATACGATTATCCTTTTTGGGTCAGCTTCAAAAAAAGAAGAACAAAAAAAAAGTGATATAGATATTCTTATTGTATCAAATAAATCCTTAAATCTTGATGATACTAAAAAAAATGCAGAAGCTATCTCAAATTATCCACTCAGCATTTTTCAGTGCACTGTAAATGATTTACTAAAAAATAAAGACCATGTAATTATACAGGCAAGAAAAACAGGATTTCCAATTTATAAAGAACAAAATTTTTATGAGGTAATTTTAGATGAATATTGATAAATTATTTGAAGATAAAAAATTATTAGAGGAAAAATACACTTTTTTTCTAAAAAAAGGATTACTTGTAAATATAGGAAATAATGAAGATTTAGTTGTTGCCCATTTGGAAAAAGCAAAGCATAATATGTTATTCTTTGAAAAAAATATAGGCGATTCACAATTCAATGATTGGCTTATAGTAACACTCTATTATGCATTGTATCATGCAGTTTTAGCATTAATATCTAAGAAGGGATAT
>CAYJAX010000074.1:0-4483 GCA_964368545.1 Candidatus Woesearchaeota archaeon
AACATCTTGAGAGGAAATAGTGAATATCCAGCGCAAGCCGAAAATAAATATGCCTTATGAAAATCTAGTAGTATATTCTGACTCAAGCATCACAGTCCCTGTATCTATAGAAAACTCGGGAATAAAAGATGCATTGTACAATATATTATTAACTGGAAGCGCTGCAGAATTTTCAAAAATAAATCCAACAACAATAAAGATAGAGCCTGGAAAAACAGAAACAACTTTTTTATATATAGCTCCAAGAACAACATCTGCATTAGGCAACTACGAAGCCAGGCTAACATTTTCAGCTGATAATGGAGAAGCACTAGACTACAAAGATATAAAACTAGAGCTAACAAATGAGAAAAGCAGAGCTACAAAAATATCTAGCGAAGAAAAAAATAATGCAAGCGAGAGTGCGGATAATACTAAAGAAAAGACAAGATTAACAGCTATATTCTTGAGAGCCAAAAACTGGATAAAAGCAAGGCTCGCAAAACAAGAGACACAAACCAGTCAAAACGATACTTTCACAGAAACAGAAAATATAGTACAAGAAACAAAGGCTGGAAAATTCGTGAAACAATATAGGTACCACATACTCACAGCAATAATAGTCATAGTTATAATAATCCTAATCATAAGTTTTGGGCTGCATAAAAAGGCTGTAGATTTCTTTGAGGAAGACGACGAAGAAAATAAGACTAGAAAGAAAAAAACAAAAAAAGAAAGCAGTGAGATAAAGAGAAAAGTTGAAGAGTAAGGAAGTAATACATTTATATACAACTTAATAAATATTATTTATATGACGAACTTAAAATCAGTCTTGAAACTTAATATTCTTTTATTTTCTTTAATATTATTAGTTCATTTATACAGGGCAATATTCTACTTTCCTGCACAGATTTATGGTTGGGAAGTTCCAAGATGGATTAATTTGATATTTGCTGTCATTGCATCAATTTTTGTTGCTATTAATTATAAGGCTTTGAAAGAATTGTAGTCTAATAAATTAATAGATCAGTGAGCATAATATTCTCAAAATTTTTATATATATTAATTCAAACCTTCAAGCTAACAACCTTGCTCATTCCATCCTGCATGCTAATTCCATAAACATAGTCCGCTTCATTAATTACATGATCGTTGTGGCTTATAACAATATACTGGGCTTTTTCAGAATACTTATCAATAAGCTTTGATAGAAGCTCGGAATTTTTCTTGTCAAGGGCAGCATCAACCTCATCAAGAAGGTAAAATGGGGATGGCTCATATTCTTGTATGGAAAAAATAAATGCCAAAGCTGCAAGAGTCTTCTCACCGCCAGACAAACTCTTCAAATCAAGAAGCTTGTTTCCTGTAATTTTAACTTGTATATCAATTCCCCCTTCAAAAGGATTGTCTTCGTTATCAAGCTTAACATGAATCTCTCCCTTGTTTGTCAGGCTGTTAAATATCTGCCTGAAGTTCTTAATTATCTCGTTATAAGTTTTCATAAAAATATCTTTCTTCTTGCCCTCAACTTCAGCCATTACATTCAATACATCTTCTTTCTCAACTTTTAGCTTTGATACCTTATCAACAACATTATTGTATTCAGACTCTATGCTTTCATAAACTTCCAGTGCCCTCAAGTTGACATTGCCTATAGAATTAAGCAGCTTTTCACTATCACGCATCCTATTTCTTAAATCATCCAGGCTTAAGCCCCTCTTTATTTTTCCATCTTTGAAACCTTCAAACTCCTTGCTGAGAGCTTCTAGTTCTGCCACAGCTTTAGCCCTATCTATCGAGATAGAGTTAAGCTTCTGCTCGAAACTCTTCGTTTTTTCTTCTTCTCTAGCCACGCTTGTCTCAATGCCCTGTATTTTCTCGTTGAGCTTGTTTCTTTTCTCAACAAGACCCTTGAAATTTGCATAGAACTTCTTTTCTTCATTTTCTTTAGACTTGAGTTCTGATTCTCTATTCTTCATAACATCTCTTAAACTGCTTAATTCTGAAAGAAATTCTTCATTTTCCTTTTCATGCTGTTTTATTATCTTTTCAGTTTTCTCTTTTTCTGGCAGCAGCATTGAACTTATTTGTGATTCTGTGTTTCTTATTTCAGAGCTGACTTCGAGCATATTTTCTTTTAATTTAAGCTTCTGCTTCTCCGCATGTTCAAGATCATTGACAAGCCCAGGATCATTTAATTTTTCCTTAAGCTTAAACTTCTTTTCCTTCAAGCTCTCAATGTTTTCATAAATATCCTTAACTTGTTTTTCATAAACAGACAAGTCTCTGTCTGCATCATTAAGAGAAGAAACAAGATTTCTCTTTTCTTCATTAGCAGAATTTATATCCATGCCTCCCGTATTTATGGACTTCTCAATTTTAATTATGTTTCCTTCGAGATCAGCTTTTCTCTCCCTTAGAGAAGAGATTAAGACTTCATTCTCTGTCTTCTTGCCTTCAAAGATATTGATAATTTTTTTAATATTTTTAGAATCTTCTCCCAGTCTAGAAATATTGCTGTCAACTTCCTTCTCCTTGAAGCCCAAGCCAGCTCTTTGTATTCTGTATCCGCCGATCATTGCGCCAGATGGTTCAAGAAGGTCGCCATCAACTGTAACCATCCTAGCCCTTCCAATGCCAATCTTTCTTGCAGTCTCTACGCTGTCAACAACAAGAGTGGAGCCTAGAACATAGGAAAAAACATCCTTATACTTTGAATCAAAACTAACAAGATCAGAAGCTAAGCCTATAACTCCTTTTATCTTTAATAATTCTTTTAGTGACGGATCATTTATTCTGGGCTTTATTTTGTTCAAAGGCAGAAATGCAACAACACCAAGCTTATTGCTCTTCAAATGCTCAATGCATTTCTGGGCAGTCAAATCTGTGTCAACAACAACGCTGTTAATCCTGTGGCCTGCAGCAATCTCCAGAGCCATTGAATGTTTAGTCTCGACATTGCCCAAATTGGAGACAGTGCCGTGAATGCCATTAATTGAGCCTTTAAGATCTAATATTTTCCTAATTGCAAGGTCTCCCATGCTTCTTTCCTGTATGCCAAGCTGCCTTGCTGCTAACTTAGCGAGTTCTTCGTTTATCTGCAAAAGTTCATGCCGGCTTTTATTCAGCTGAGCAGAATATCTTGAATCCTCACTTAAGCATTTAGAAAGGTTTTCAGTCACTTCCCTGAATTCTTTCTTGAAATTTTTTAATTCATCAAGCTCTCTTCCAGAGACTTTAATGCTGTTTATTTTTTCATCTAAGATATTAAGCTTGAATGTAAGCTGGTCTTTAATGCGAAGAGATTCCTGTTTTTTAGACAATAATTTATTTATCTCGTCCTGTTTAGAATCTATTTCGTTTTCTATTGTCTCTATTGATGAAGACTCGCCCAAGCCTGCTTTTTCTTTCAGGTTTAATAATCTTTTTTCAATATCCTTTTCTTTTGAAGTTATATCATGAGACCTGCTTTCACAAGATTTTTTCTTATCAGCTAATTCTTTTATCTTCCCTTCTAGCTCTTTTATATTGTCTGACAGCTGTCCCTTTCTAGCTTTTATTTTATTAACCTCATTCTGGCAGACTTCTATTCTTGAGCTTGTCTTCACTATTCCTGTCTTTAGTTCTTCTATCTCTTTTCTTAGAATTATTTGATCCTTCTCTCCTTTGACCTCAACTTCTTCATTAATTCTTTTTATCTCCTCACGCATGCTGTTAATATTCTCTTTATATTCCTGTATAAGTGAATTATTTTTTGCTATTTTTTCTTCAGATTCTTTTTTTCTTGCCTCAATTTCATCCAGTCTTGACTGTTTTTCCTTGATCTGTAGATGTATGAAAGTTGCCTTGTCATCTTTTAGGCTCTCCTGCAGTTCTCTGTATTTTACAGCCTGATCTTTCTCCTTCTTAAGTTCCCTTAGATTAGCCTCTCTTTCTGTGAGTATTATGTCAGCCTCGTTAAGCTTGGAGTCTACTTTCTGCAGTTCCAGCAGGCACTTATCTTTCTTGTCTTCATAAACTGAAATTCCTGAAATCTCTTCTATAATCCTCCTTCTTTCCTCAGGCTTCATCTCCATGAAATGCACTATGTCGCCCTGAAGAACTATGTTGTGGCCGTCAGGATCAATCTTTGCAGCATTCAAAACATCCAATACCTGCTGCCTTGTCCTGACTTCATCATTTATCTTATATATGCTCGTGCCATTCTGCCTTACTATTCTTGTTATCCTTACATCTTTATCCTTCACTGGAAATTTGCCTTTTGAATTATCAAATTCTATTGTCACCTCTGCCTCTTTTGCAGGATTGTGTTTCTTTCCGCCATTGTATATTAAGTTGGAACTTTTTTCAGCTCTCATCTCTCTTGCTGATGATTTTCCTAGAACAAAGCATAGACTGTCGACGACGTTACTCTTACCTGCTCCGTTTGGACCAATAATTGTGTTGAAGCCTTTGCCAAAAACTAGCTCTGTCTTAGATCGGAAGAGCGTCGTGTATGGAAATA
>CAYJAX010000075.1:0-4341 GCA_964368545.1 Candidatus Woesearchaeota archaeon
AGCTTCATATTATAAATCTTCTTTAAGTAATAATTTTTTGCATACGACATGAGTATTAAGCTAAACTATTTTTCAAAGATAAAATATCTCGTAACTGCAAGAGTTGGCTTAGTGTAGCCTTTGGTTATGTTAAACATGAAATTAGTGAAGCTTAATATCGGGCGAAGTGCAAACTTAGCAATTGTGAGCTTTTTGCCGTGCCTTTTGAGATAGCCGTCTATCTTTTTATTGTATATTTTAATCTCTGCTGGGAATAGGAAGAATCCTCCTTCAGAGATTTTGTTTAGTGACATTTTTGAAAACTTTTCAGCTAAGTATGAAGGGCTCAAAGGAGTGAATGGGCCTGAACGGACATAAAATCCTTCTAAATGTTTAATACCAAGAATTTTGGTTATGCCGAAATACATGGCGCCGTACATTGATATCTTATTCTTGAAGAACACAATTAACTTTCCTCCCTTAGATGTCACACGAAAAGCTTCTTTTATTATGCTGTCATGTTCAGGAAGTTTCTCTAAAGCAAATGCTATGATTACAATGTCTACAGAATTATCTTCTACGTTTTCTATTCTGTCAGTGAATGTAGTAAAGTTAATATTTTTTGTCTTTGCTTTAACAAATTCAGCTGCTTCATCACAAAGCTCGCAGTCTATAATACTTTTATTGCCAAATAAATCCTGGATGTTTTTTATTATAGTGCCGTCATAGCTTAGAAGTGCGAGGATTTTTTTTGCGCTACTTATATTATCACTTATTATTTTTTTGATGTTTTTAATTTCTTCTTCGTCGTAGAATTCATAGTCGATTCCGATCTTGTAGGCTCTGGAAACAAATTTTTGATGAAGTCTTAGCTGGTTAATTGTCCAGTCTTTTGGGAATACGCTGCTCTGCATTCTTTCTGACTTTCCATTGTATTTATTGTAATAATATATGTCTCCAAGCTCTTTTTTGGATGGAGGAGAAGGTGCTTCTGAA
The DNA here is from genome assembly GCA_964368545.1 of Candidatus Woesearchaeota archaeon. GTDB lineage: Archaea > Nanobdellota > Nanobdellia > SCGC-AAA011-G17 > GW2011-AR18 > GW2011-AR18. The sequence goes on from CAYJAX010000075.1 coordinate 976, forward strand.
GGGATTCCGAGCATCATGTAGCATATTGGAAGCCATGGATCTGGAATTTCCAGTATTTCTTTTATTTTTTTTGGATCTCCAATGCCTGCCATGCAGCAACTGCCATAGCCCAAATCAAATGCCTTTAATTGCATGTTTTGAACTGCTGCAGCAGTAGCCTGTATATTAGAATAGTTTTCTTTGTTGAATTCCATGTCTACAATAATTGCGAACAATACAGGACAGTTTAAAATTGTGTCTTGGGCACCAGCTTCTTTATTAAGACGCCCTATTATTTTCTTGTCATTTACTGCAATTACTTCCCATTGCTGCCTGTTGGACGGAGCTGGAGCTAAAATGCCCGCACTAAGAATTTCTTTTATAATGCTATCAGGAACATCTTCTTGCTTGAAACTACGAATGCTTCTCCTTCCTGCCAAAGCTTCTTGTAAATTCATATCCCCACCCAAATGTCATGAACACCTGTCTTAAAAAGAAAAGACAAGGAACGACGAGAAACACTGAAAGAATGTCTATTTTTATGTCTTTCCTTTTGTAAAAAACTCTCCAGAACTTGCTTGTGAATGGATAAGCAAATATTGTTAGTGGCATAAATAATTGTATAGGGTTTTTTCTAAGATGGAATTTTGCCCTTCCTCTTCTAAAGCACCATGATAAGAATTCTCTAAAGTCTCTGGTTTTATGGTATACAAAGCAGTCGGGCTCAATAATTATTTTATATCCTTTCTCTTTTAGTCTTCTTGATAGATCAGTGTCCTCGCCTCCATACTTTAGTTTTAAGTCAAAACCTTTAACGTCGTTTAGGCATTTTTTTGTGAATGCTGCATTGCATGTGGAGATTGGGTCATTGGCAGACAATCCTAAAGCGCCGCCAGCAGGATATCCGAGGCATGAAATACATAAACCAATATGACTGGAGTTAGCAGGAGGAAAAGCAGGGCCGCCAACACAATCAGCACCTTTATTTTCCATGCTGTAAACTAAATTTTTAAGCCAGTCTTTAGAAACTATGCAGTCAGCATCAGTAAATGCAATGATATCATTACTGGCTAAACTAATTCCTTTGTTGCGTTGGACAGCAAAGCCTTTCTCGCTGGATTTGTGGACTTTGACTTTTTGGTATTTACAAGCTATTTCTGCAGTTTTGTCAGTGGAAGCGTCAACAACAATTATCTCATATTTATCATTAGGATAATCTAGGCTTACTAGGGAATTAAGGCAGTCATCTATGTTTTTTTCTTCATTATAGGTAATAACTATTATAGACACTGATTTCATCTTAAAATTTTTATATTGAAGGAAGACTTATATTGGTTTCTACTTCTGATTCTATTTTAAATTATTGTAGATTTACTTTAATATTTCTCAAAATTTAGTTTTGCAGAGTTCTCTAAAAACTAATGAAGTTGGAATATAATGGTTCGTTCTACGAAGTTGCAAGAAATTGTTTAATCTCACTTACTTTTCTAGGATTCAAAGAAACATGATCCCCTGAATTTCTCCCAGTTCTCTTTACTAAAATTACAATCCATTCATCATTGGTCAATTCTTTCAAAGCTTTCTCAATTTTTTTATTCCCTTTATGTGTATTACGATAATGTTCTGGAACTCCTTTAATCACAAAATCGAGAGGAGTGTGCTTTCCACCCCAAACATTACATCGAATAAGTCTCTGAAGGATTAATTTTTTCAAAACATCTTTCTCTTCCATACACAATATATCATACAACTTATTAATAATAATTTCTTGAACTTTTTATACATTGATATATAATAACGAAAGTTTTAAATAGTAACTAGTTTTTACTATAGAAATGAAAGAAGAATCAATATTTTTGAATCATGTAGGGGATAATCCACGGATGAGGGTATTACAATACCTAATAGAGGGTCGTGACTTTGACTACACTCTAACCGATTTACTTAATTCTGGAGTAAGTTGGGGAACTTTAAACACTTTAGTCCCAAAACTTTTAGAATTGGGTATTGTAGTAAAAACAAGAAAAATTGGAAGAGCTACTCTTTATAAAATAAATCAAGAAAATGTTGCTGTAAAACAATTGATTGAATTGTATGATAACTTACTTATAGAGAAACTAAATCAGTTAGAGGATACGGGAAAGAAATTAGAAGTTCCTGCTTAATCCGGCTTTGCGTGTAAATTACCGAGTCGTAAAGTAAAAGTTACCTAAATTGATATTGATTTTCAAAAGGAAACTGGAAATCTTCCTGCACAAAAAGTGGTCTAATTATCGTGCAAAGCCGCAATCAACAGAAAATTTTATATATATCTTTATAATGTATATTAAACATTAACTTTACACAATAATTATTCACACTTTTCACCAACAACATAAAACAGGTGGGCATATAGCAGTTTAACAGGCCAGAACATTGGCATCTTTTCAAACTTATACATGTGATTAATCCATTTCGGATAAGAATTATTTTTCATATAATTGACAGTATTTGACTTCCACTTTATGTGATTAATTTTATCTTCCATCTTATGAAACTTCATATCTCTAAAGCCTACAGTATCAGGCCACAAGGGGCAGTTCATCACATCAGTCTTAATAATTTTTAAGTTGTGTTTTTTCATCACTCTTTTTACTTTATACGGGTATAGGAAAAGCTTGTCTCCGTGAGTCCATTTAACATTTTTTACGGTGTGAAGTATTCTGTGCATTGGAGATCCGACATTAAAGCCGTTAACGCATAACAAGCATACATATTTTTTTGAGACTCTTATAAATTCATCAAGTATGTCTTCATAATTATTATAGAGGGAAAGAGTATTGAAGTTCCAGACAAAATCAAAAGAGCCGTCTTTGAATGGAAGCTTAGAAATATCATTTGTGGTTTTAGTCTTGGCTTTAAACTTGAGTTCTTTCCAAACTTTCAAGCCTTCATCTTCTGGGTTTAATAGAGTCACTTCGCAACCAGCTTCTGCAAAGCCAAGAGAGTAGATGGATGGTAGGGCTTTCAGTCCGGGAGCTGGAGCTTCCAGTACTGTTTTAATGTTAAGTTCTCTTGCTAATTGTTTCAGGTTTTGTGCTATTGAATATCTCTCGTAGTCTAGCTGAAACGGTTCTTTTTCTGTCATGTTTAGCATTGTTCTTGGATTGCATAATTCTTATAAATACTTAACTAATATTATAATAGTGAAAAACTTATGAATAAAAAAAGAGTCTTGGTGCTAAATCCGCCTAATCCAGATAGAAACTACTTGAACAGGGATTTGATGGGAGGATTGGGTGTAAAATACGAGTTTGGTAACGACTTTCTTTCTTCATTTGTTTCTAAGGTAAAAAACTCGCTTATTAGGCTGCCAGTAATGCAGCTAGTGTACGGCGCTAGCTTGTT
>CAYJAX010000076.1:0-4260 GCA_964368545.1 Candidatus Woesearchaeota archaeon
TTGCCCGCCGCCCTCTACGCTGGGTCATGAACCAGTTCCTCCACCAACATCCCCTGTCCCTTCGCCTGAACCGCCAGATCCGCCACCTGAATCGCCTGAACCTGTGCTTCCTGTTCCGCCAGTACTTGACTCGCATGCGTCTCCTACTTTATTACTGTTGGAATCAAGCTGGTCTGTGTTTCTAACATTTGGGCAGTTATCACATGCATCTCCAACTCCGCCCCTATCGCTGTCTGCTTGTCCTGGATTTGGGTCTTGCGCACAATTGTCAGAGCTATCAACAACTCCATCGCAATCTACATCATCTGAACATCCTAATCCCTCAGCTTCTCGTATTATTGCTGTTCTGTCTAGTGCCTCATCAAACATTTTAATCTCATCTATTAAACCTTTAAAGAATGTCATGGTCGTTATAGATAATACTGTAGTTTCTTTCGCACCTATAAGAAGCTTGTAGTCTCCCTCATTACCGTAGACTATTAATTGGTATGAACCTATGCTTGTCTGTACTCCATTTAAGTATAGTACTATTTCCTCTCCTGTTTTATCTTTGTCTACAACTACAGCTAAGTGCGTCCATTTGTTGCCGAATTTATCTTCTTTTGATTGGACTTCTCTGTTTTCAACATTAGTTAGGAATGAATACTTTTTAGAATCTACTCCGAACATGTATCTTCCAACAATGTTTTGATTGTATTCTGAAATTATTGGCATATATCCTGGCTGGCTTTGTGTTTCATCTATTGTTGGATTCACCCATGCCATTATTGTGAACTTTCTCAAGTTTCCCACTTTTGCTGACTGCCGCAACTGTATGCCGAATTCCTGTCCTTGGGTCTGCTTGAAGTTTAGTGCCTTCCCGACTTTTCCATTTACGTATTCTAATCTTGCTCCCCTGAACCTGAATGATGGGCTGTCCGGCTGTCCAATTAACTGGCCATTATTTCCATTTCCACTCGAGTCTATTATGTCCCCTTCAAATTTTAGGTGCACTACTTTCGCTGCGCTTGCACTATAGATTTGTAGAATGAATAATGTTGCTGCTAAGAATAATAAGATGTAAACTTTTTTTCTTTTTTGTATCATATCTTAAGCCTCTTTTTTCAAATATTTTTGCTAATGTGCCATATGCCTACTTTAACTGTGTAATTGTCTCTTTTGTGAAATTTATAAATCTTTTTAATAATAAAGTTTTTAGGAATTACGCTTTTAACTGAAAACCCGTTTTCTGATGCAACTGTTTCTATAAATCTCTCGCTTCCTGTCTTGTGTATAGAATATATTTCTCTAGCGATCTCAAACGCTTTTAGCAAAAACGTTTTGTCTGCTTTTCTTTCCCTGACTCCAAATGGAGGATTCATTAAGACTGTGTCTACTCTCTTGCTGAATTTTGTCACATCATCGCATATGAATTCTGCATTTTTATAATCTGAATTATTTTCCATGCATGTTTCTACTGCGTTTTTGTCTTTGTCTATGAAATATACTTTTTTAGCTCTTAGTATTAATGCTGCATTCCCTATTATTCCGTTGCCGCATCCTAAGTCTGCTACTGTTTTATTTTTTATGTTGCCGTCTATGTAAGAATTCCATGTTATCTCTGCTGCAAGTTCGCTGTCTGTCTGGTACTGTTCAAGTCCTGCATTCTTGCAATTAAGATTTTTTAGTTTGCTTAGTTTTATTGCTATTTGTTTTTTGTCCATTTAAAGATTTGATAGCTGAAAAGATTTTAAAAAGTTAGTTGATTTTTGCAGCATCTCCTATTGTCATATGTTTCTCTCCGTGTTTAATATTATCATCATTAGTATTAAGTATTTTTACTGTTAGGGTTATTCCGAGCGATCTTTCGAGTTTTTTTGCAGTCTCCATTGTCGGCTTTATGCCCATTCTTTCTATGTTTGTAATAATGGAAACTTTTTCATTCAGTCTCATAGCGAGTTCTTGCTGGGTTATTCCGAGTTTCTCTCTTGCATTCTTTACTTCGCTGCCGTAGTTTTCTATTAGTTCCTCAATATCTATCTCTCTTTTGTACGCCTTATTTTTGTCTGCTTTCTTTTCTTCTATTATCTTCCCGTAGCTTGAGCATTCTGCGCACAATTTTAGCTTGGCGCCTTCAACAAGACTATTTACTAATTCTCTTTCTCTGCCGCATAATTCGCAAGACTGCATTCACAGTTTTATTCTTTCTTAGATATTTAATTCTTTCTCAGGGCATTAAGTAAACAATTTAAAGGTTGTACTTTACTAATTTTAGATGGACTGGATGCAAATCATAGTATGGATCGCTTTTTATAGTTCATTATATATACTTATGTTTTGGCTTGTGACTTTTTTCGAGAAGGGAATTTATACAGAGAAGAGGAAGATATCTAGGTTTCCTTTTGTTACTATTGTCATCCCAGCTTATAATGAGGAGAAGAAAATTGTTGAGACAGTCAATTCTGTTCTTTCGTTGAACTATCCTAAGGAAAGTTATGAAATAATTGTTGTTGATGACGGCAGTAAGGATAATACTTTTAATGTGATAAATGATTATATCAAGAATAAAGATACCAATGTTAAGTTGATGCACCAGTCTAATTCAGGTAAGGGCTCTGCTTTGAATAATGCTTTAAGAAAGTCTAGAGGTGAATTTTTTGTTTGCTTGGATGCTGATTCCACTATAGATAAGGATGCTTTGGTTAAGATGCTGCCGCACTTCGAGTCAAGCAATAAGATAGCTGTCGTCCTTCCTTTGATGAAGATAAGATATCCTACTACCAAGCTTCAGAAACTTCAGTGGTGCGAGTATTTGCTGAATTTTTTCTACAAGAGTTTGATGTCTGTTGTTGACTGTGTTCATGTTGCTCCTGGCCCTTTTAGTGTTTACAGGAAGTCTGTTCTTGATGAAGTTGGTGGTTTCGCAGAGAATAACCTAACTGAAGATCTAGAAGTTAGCTTGAAGCTGCAAAAAAAACATTATAAGTTGTTGCAGTTGTTGGATGCTGAAGTTTATACTAAAGCTCCTGCAACATTCAAGGCTTTTTGTAAGCAGAGGAATAGGTGGTATAAGGGAACGCTGCTTAACTTGTTTGACTACAGAAATATGATATTTAATAGTAAGTACGGAGACTTTGGAATGCTTCAGCTTCCCAGGGTTATGTTTGCAGGTTTCTTGGCTATTGCATTTATTTCTCTTACAAGTTACAGGTATATATTCAAGCCTTTGTACAGGCATGTTGTCAACTGGAATGCTATAAACTTTGATTTTTCAGTATTTTTTAGAAATCTAAAATTTCCTTTTACTTGGTATGACATTAACTACACTAATCTTTTCTTTGCTATCGTAAGTCTGAGTCTAGCTCTTTTGGTAATAAATTATGCTTACAGATTTACTAGGGAAAAGGTATTTAAGCACGGCTTTGTTTCAGTTCCGATTTATGTGTTGACTTATGGCCTGTTAGCAGCATTTGTATGGCTTACTGTTTTCATAGACTTGGCCAGAGGTAAGAAGCAGAGATGGTAGAAGAAAGGAAGATGAGCAAGGGAAGGTATTTTATAGCATTTGTCCTGGCTAGTGGGATTTTTCTTCTTGGATTGTCTTTAGGATTTATACTGACTAGTGCTAAGTTTAGGGGAATTGATGATGCGCAGCTTGATTTGAGGACAAAGATTGCTAGTCTTGAAGTACAGGGTTTGCTTATTAAAGATAACTTATGTAACATTGATGACGCTGATTATTTGGTAGAGGAGTTAAGTGATATTGGTGAAACTCTTACTTCCATGGAAGATGATTTGGGAAAGAACAATAAGAGAGTGCTTCTGCTCAAGGATTACTATTCTCTTCTGGAGATCAGGCATATGTTGTATACTGAAGAATTAAATAGCAAATGCGGTAAGGATTTTGTTGTTGTTCTCTTCTTTTATTCTAATGACGAAAAGATGTGTCCTGATTGTGAGGCTCAGGGTTATGTTCTTTCATACATGAGAGCTAAATATCCTAAGCTGAGAGTTTATTCTTTCGATTCTGGCACATCCAATCCTGCTGTTAAGTCTTTGATGATGCTGAACAATGTAAAATCTGTTCCTTCTGTTGTCATTAAAGGCAAATTATTTTCTGGTTATCAGGACAGGGATGTTATAGAAGGTTACATTCAGAAGATTGCATAATTCCCTTATGTTTTTAAGTATTTGTATATTTCTACCTCTCCATTGTCAAATAATTTTTGGAAGTTGTCTGGGCTGTATCTTAGGAGGAAAGATCGGAAGAGCACACGTCTG
>CAYJAX010000077.1:0-4234 GCA_964368545.1 Candidatus Woesearchaeota archaeon
CTACAAAAATAAGGATAAAGGCAATTCTAAGCGGCAACGGGACAGAGACACCTTCAATTTCATTATTAAATCTAACTTATGCAGAAAAAGACCCGCAGAAATATTTTGAAATAAATAATACAGCGTCAATATCAACAATAAAAAATGAAAACATAACTGTAAACTCTTCTTCATCTAAAATTGAGCTGGATATTGTAGCATTGGAATCTCTCTCAAATATACAAATCAATGCTTCAGAGCTTGCAAGCACTCGCCAGTCAAACATGTCAAGATTGAAAGAAATAGAAATTACCTCGCCGGAATTGCAGGATAAAATTAGTGCAGCAACAATAAAAGTTTATTACACTAATGAAGAAGTAGATAATCTTAACGAATCAACTTTGAAATTATATTACTACAATGAAACTTCAGAAAGCTGGCAGGAATTAGACTCAACAGTGAACACAGAAGAAAATTACATACAAGCAAACTTGCAGCACTTCAGCATTTATGGAATATTCGGGGAGAGCACGCAGCAGGAAAGTTCGGGTTCAGGAAGCTCAAGTACAGGAGGTTCTGGCGGAAAGCAAGAATTCATAAGAGGAGCAAGCCCAGCACAAAAGCAGCAAGAAGCAAATGAAGAAGCAGCAACAGAACCACCAAAAGTTTCAGAGGAAAAAACCGGGCAAGAAACAATCCCGTCGGAAACACAAATATCTGAGCAGCTAACATTGACGGGCAACTTTGTAAGAATTGGAAAAGTTTTGACAGAAGGAAAGGTAAACAGGAGCTTGTGGATTTTAATTGCTATTTTAATAGTAGCTTACATAATCACAAAAATAGAGGAAAGAAAGAAATGAAAAAGCTAATTTTATTTTTTGTATTTTTAGCAATGATTAATGCAGTTAGTTCTCAATCAGTTTCCGATACTTGCTTAGCAGTCCCTGCAAATCAAGGATTGACTCAAGAGCAAACAGAACAATTAACAACAGAAGCAGCTACAAGAATTTGGAATGTTTATTCTCCAATACCAGAATATGCAGGAGACAATGAAAGAATTTTACAGGCAGCATTGCAAGGTTTAGAAACTTGGGAGCCAGAGCCGCAATATATTATTTTATTGAATTATAAAGAAAAAATTGCAGATGAACTGAGAAGAATATCAGAAGGAACAACAGATACTGATAGAACAGGAGATATATTTTTGTGCAGTCCTGAAGAGAATATTCCAGTCCCATTTTGTTCTAGAGTTAAGGAAAACTGTCAAAGTAGCATCTTAAATTTTTTTGAAGATATGGAATCTTGTAAACTCCAACTTCAAAGTGAACTTGAAGGAAAATATTATTCGTATATTAAATATGGTGGAGCGAAACCTGAATGTATTAATGATAGGGATATGTTCTTGGAAATGCTAGATTCAAATAATAATATACACAAGACAAAATTAATAGACTATGAAATTCAAATATTTGATTCTGAAAGTGAGTGTCAAGATGAACTGACAAGAAATACTTTTTATCTTTGCCAGCCAGAATCTTTTGATGAATCTAATTTAAAGTGTACAAACAAAGAGTCTGAATGTACTTATGGGGCTATTCAAATTTTTGTTGGAGAAGAAAACTGTAAGAAAAACATTAAATTTGTTAATGAACTATTAAAAGACAGGTATACTTATAATCTATTATGCAAAACTCCCAATAGTATTTATTATATACCCGATCCAATTAGATACGAAGAAACGCAGTGTAGAGTAGAAGATCAAATAGTCACAAAGATTTTTGGCATAGATATACTTTCTGAAAATAATGAAGATTTGCTTAAATTCCTTAATCCTTTAAACGGTGCTACAACAACCTACCTATGTGGGGATATAAGGAAGGGTTGTTTTAACACGAAAGATCTTTGGTTAGTACATGATAAAATTGATACATGTATCGCTTATCCCCATGAAGAAGCCTGCAATGAAATCGCAAGATCCAATACTGACACTTATAATCATGAGTTATGTTTCAATTCAATAAATCAAAGAGGGTATAAAAGAGAATGGTTAACGTGTGAAATAAGTGAAGATTGTGAGCCGACCCCTTACTATATTAGTGGGGAGAATGTATATACTAAGGAAGGATGTGAACAACTGCTTCAAGAAGTATCGAAAACATTCAAAGTTCTATGCGAAAACAAAAATACTCATGAGTATGTATGTGTTGATGACACAGGAGTATGCAATAAAAATTTGGGAGGACAGGTATTCAAAAATGAAGAAGATTGTTTAAACTCTATTGAAAATGAAGAAGAACATGCTTCCATCCTATGTCAAGATAATGGGATATGGAGATGTTCGGAGATAATTTGTCAGTCTAAAGAACAGCTAAGGTTTTTTAATGGTTTAGAATCATGTCAAAGAGAAGCTGCTAATTTTAATGGGGGGGGCTATTATTTATATCTTGAAGATGCTGGTGGAATATATATCTGCACAGATTATGAAAGTAACATTAAACCAGACGAGAAAATTGAAATGGTTTTAGAAAGCGAAGAAGAGTGTCTCAATGAGGCATCTAGATTAAATAAAGAGAATTTGAACATGAACTGGTATGCATGTAATTTTAGGGAGAATGAAGGTTATATTTGCTCTGGGAATATGAATGATTGTCCCCAGGATTTTTTATTTCCTATATTAGAAAATTTTGAAAATAAAGAAGATTGTGATTTCTATATCTCAGAAATAAATAATGGATTATGGTATTTATGTGATTCAAATGAAAATCTAGAATGCACAAGAGGGGACAGATTGGAAAATTGCGGTTCTATACAGAGCATTCATTCGCAATACTGGACATGTCAACAAGAAAAGGAAGAGATAGATCCATCAGAAGATACAACTCTTGATGTTGTGTTTATCCCTGTAAACTGGAGAGGCAATATTAATGAGTATAAATATTATGCAAACTCACAATACAACTTCTTTTTAGAAACTGCCATAGCAAGTGGTAAAAACATTGAAGAACTTAATCTGAATAAGATTATTTTGGAGATAAAATGCGAAGTTCCAAATATTCAATCCTTCAGGATAGATGATCTAGTGCTTGAATGTATCAATAATAATCAACAATTAATAGAAACAGGATTTATCTTGAATCCATCAAAAGATAAGATAATTGCAATAAGTGATGAAGATATGGGTCGGGTTATAGGATATACTAGCTCTTCATTCCCTTATCTAAATATTGTAAAATTTGATGACATAGGGGTACTAGCTCATGAATTAGGTCATAGCACATTTGATCTATGTGATGAGTATTCTTTTGATGATTGGGATAGACAAAATAAAGCATGGGGATGCCCAAACACATATCCAGTTTGCTGTTTTGATAATCCAGATAATAAAAATAAAGAAGGTAATAACTGCTTACCAGATCATGTTTCAAGTGAAGAAGCTGAGAAGAAATTATGTGCAGGAAATGTTTGTAACCCCCTTAATGCACAATATTGCAGGAGTATCATGGGTCCAGGTTTTTCAGTAAAAGACAGGATAACCTTTTTTAGAGATAGTTTAGAAAAGAAATATATTTTAAATGCTGAGGTTTAAATGAAACTAATGAATAAGTTCATAGGTTTAGTAATAGTATTAATATTATTAACCCAAATCGCTTATAGTGCAAAAGAGCCATTACTAGAATTCAGATTAAAAATAACTAAAGATAACCTTGTTTCTTTAGAGAATTTTAAAGTTTATTTTGGCTATATAGAAAAAAGTTCAGAAAGAAAAGAAGATTATAAACTTATCATTTACAAAAAAAATCAAATAGAAGAATTTTATTTTCCCGTTAATTTTTTTATTCTAACAATCCCCAACACAGAAACAGCTGTAATCTACAAAAATTTATTTATACCATATAGTGAAGGAATTAGGTATATAGAGGTAGTTTATAATGACAGGGTCTTAGAAACCTTCCAACTTCAAAATTTATTATGTAATAATGATGGTAATTGTGAAGGTAAAGAAAATAGCATTACATGCCAGAATGATTGTCAAAGCTTTGAAAAAGATAATTTGTGTACTCCAATTGAAGATGGAAAATGTGATCCTGATTGTAGGGAAGGACAAGATTATGAATGCACTGGAAAAATTTCACAATTTGATATCAAAAATAACACTTTCAAATATTCTTTATCTGGATTAATAGTGGCAATTAGCTTGTACTTAATTTATAGACACTTAAGAAAGAGATAATTACTCGTCTTCAGTCCCAAAATC
>CAYJAX010000078.1:0-4219 GCA_964368545.1 Candidatus Woesearchaeota archaeon
GGCGACCACCGAGAGCTACACTCTTTCCCTACACGACGCTCTTCCGATCTCCTTCATTTCACCGTCTTTATACTTATGAGATGACCATTTCTCTGAAATTTTTACTCCATCATTATCAAATCTCGGGATGAGATGAAAGTGAACATGTGGCACATATTGGCCAGCTAATCTTTTGTTGTTTTGTATTATATTCAAACCTTCGCCAAATTTCATTAAAGCTTTTGATAACTTAAGCATTGTCGACATTACTGCTTCAGCTTCACTTTCTAGCATATCAGAAAATATTTCATAATGTTTCTTGGGCATAACAAGAGTGTGGCCGCCTTTAGGTTGTGCAGGATTAATGTCTAATATTGCGATTGTTTTACTATCTTCGTATATATAATCTTGTTTTATTTCTCCTTTGATTATTTTACAAAAAACGCAATTATTCATTTTATCACCTTTAGATTTTTTAATTTAGGTTTTAGTGGAATTTTTATTTTTTTTATCATATGATTTTTAAATTAATTTTGTTAATAAAGATTTGTATGGACGGAGTGGGATTTGAACCCACGGCATCTCCGCTGCCAGCGAAGCATTCTACCGGACTGAATTACCCGCCCTTATTTCTTACTACATATCTCTTTTGTATTTATATCTTCAAACTTTTGTACAGGCGATATGTATTTGGTTGTTTTATATTTATTAAAGCATTTATGTCTTTATAGTTTGCTATCAATAAGTAATCATAAAATTCTATCTTTGAAAACCTTTATAATGTTTGTTTATTAGCTAATATAGGGGATTTAGGAAAATGCACCAGTGCGTAAGATGTAACAAATTATATCCAGATGGAAGTAATGAGATCCTTAAAGGATGTACTAACTGTAAAGGAAGATTCTTTTTCTTTGTTAAAAATGAGAACTTAACTAAAGTTCAAGAAGCAACAAAACAACTAAGCCAGGAAGACAGAGAAAGAATTGAGAGAGATGTTATTGACCTTGTTGGTCTGGAGGAAGACAAGCCGATAATATTGGATTTAGCATCTATAAACGTTCTGGAGCCTGGAAAGTTTGAGCTTGATCTGGTTAGATTATTCAAAGGAGACCCGATGGTATACAGGCTGGAAGAAGGCAAGTATATAATAGACATTGCAGAAACATTCAAGAATATAAAGAAAGATAATATTGCTAAAAAGTAAATGCAAACTATTTAATCTAATGATCTATTCATTCCTCTCCTTACTCTATAAGATACATAACTTTCTGAAGAACTTCTTATCTTTCCATCATTGTTATATCTCCTAGTTGACCCTCTTTTTGCCCTAACAGTCCCCTCTTCAACGTCAAAGTAATTCCTTTCCCTAAACTCTTTAAATCCCATATAATCTAATTTATAGTGCCTTAAGCGCATCAATGCAAAGATCTTTTTTACATAACTGTGTGATAAAGATTCCCCATATTCAAAAGCCTTAGCAATAAAATCGTTAATCCTATCTTTTTCTATAGCAGCATATCTTTTGTTTTTCGCTCTTTTTCTGGCTGCATAATCTGCTGCACCATTGCCTCTATGTTTATGTTTTGCAGGATCTAATAAACTTGTTATATCTTCCGGTAGACTTCTGTTTGTTCCGTTAGTCTCACTTCTTCTGGGAACTACATTTTGAGGGTATTGCAGACCAGATTCATACTCTCTTCCTTCTGTATAATGTGGAAGTGGTTGAATAGTTTTCTCTCCATTTTTGTCTGCAATGTCATCTAGAGAAGGAGATTCTTCAGGCTTGCTTGGCTCGTGCCCTATTTTTTCATCTATAATCTCTGCAGGTCTTCTAATTCCTAATTCCTTTGTCCTTCTTGATGAGCTACTTTTTATGCCTAACTTCTTCCCTCTGTCTTTAGAACTATATTCAAATCTTGGTTTTCTCATTTTTCAAACATCAATAATTACAATATTATTTTTAAGCATTTTCAGACTCTGATCTCAACATTTCTGTGACTGTTCAAGTCTTTTAGTAATTCCTGACCAAGTTTTGATTTCTTATTTATTTTTATCTCAGCTTTTTTCCCGATGGTATAAATAAGAAGGAAGTGACCTTCAACGTAAATCTCTGCACTGTATCCAGAGTACTCTGTCGGCAGCTTGAATATTATTGCTTTCTTGCTCTCCTCAATTTTGTAGTTTACAGCAGTTCTGTCAGATTCTTTTTCTTCAGTGTTAATATTATCTAAAAGCTCTCGAATATCAAGGCCTATGCCAAGTTTTTTCTCTATCTTGGCTATGTTACTCCCTTCTTTGCCTATTATTCTGGCTATACTTTCTTCAGGAACATAAACTTCTGCCTTATTGTTGCTAACTATCTTTACTTTTACCTTGTCTGCATATTCCTTGAACTCTCTTTCTATCTGCTTTGCTGCCAGGGATTTAGTCGGATCAACAACAAATTCTTCCTTGACTGGAATAACTACAGTTTCTTCCCCATAACTATATATCTCAAACTCCAGCTTGTTTGTATTAAAGTCCCTGACCTCAACAACAGGCCTTGCCAAGTCAGCCTCGATCATCCCACTTGGAACTTTTACTATCATGGCAATTGTCATTATCTTCCCGACATTTCCTCTTTCTATAAAGATAAGAGTATCCAAAACAGAAGGTATCATTCCGACTTCCAACCTTGAAATAAATCTCTGGACAGCATCTATCGGAGTTGCTGCATGAAGCACGCCTAGAACATTGCTTCCTCCCAGCCTTAAGTCAGTATATAACTCGAAATCTGGAGTATTTCTCATCTCATCAAAAATAATGTAATCAGGCCTTGACAAGAATAGTATATCATGAATTTCTTCTGAACTTGCCAGGTTTTTGCTGTACTGCGTTATTTCTTTACTAAGTATTAAGCTTCTCGGGCTTTCTACTGTTTTTGTAACAAAATTATTAGAAGCATAATATTCTCCCAGGCTTTGGGCAAATGTTGATTTTCCGCTTCCAACTGAGCCTGCCACGACTATGCCCCTTGCTCTTGTCTTTAAACGCTCAGATATTTTTTCAGGCAAGTCATAATCTTCTATTTTTAAAATCTTGATAGGCCTGACTGCTGTTATCTCCCAACCGTCCGAAACTGGAGGCTTGGATATTACAATCCTATAATCCTTGTACTGAACAATAGTAGAGCCAGGCCTTGATATTTCAATGAATGCATTCGGCTCTATTCTAGATCTTTCTACTATCTCTTTTGCCATTTCCTGAATATTTGATTGCGTTAATGTTTTTTCTCCCAGCTCCTCAAGCCTCCACTCTCCAGGTTTTCCCTTTTTTGCTTTCGGACTGCAGTCTTCTTTTAGGTGCACTGACATTGTATGCTCGTCAAAATAATTTTCTACTCTCAGCCTTTCCATTTTTTCTTCTCTCTTAACAAACATTACTTCCATGCCGATTGCTTTGGCAGATTCAGCTTGTACCCTGTCGGCTGTTATTAACACTGCCCCTTCATCGTATGCCGTGTCCCTGATCAATGCATCTATTTCTCCTCCTGTTTTTGCATGTGTTATTTGGTATAGATTCGGCCTTTCTCCCACATAGCTTACTTTAATTTTTCCTTGCTTTTGTAGTTCCTGTAACATCTGCAGTTCTTCCAAACCCAGGAATCCTGTTTCTTGCCCTTGGTTTGCTTGATGTTCCAGCTCGGCCATTACCACCTTCGGGATTATTATTCTTCCATGTATTTTTTTAGAATTCACGTACTGCGATACTAGTTTTTCTATTACTACCGATGTGTCTGCAACATAGTTTCTTTCTTCCATCATTAGTTATGAAGATAATCCTATTATATATATTTGTTTTTGTTTTCTTTATGTAATGATAGTAACCATTCCCGAATTTATAAAGCCATTTACTAAGCTTACAGAATGGTTTCCATTAAATTTATAAACTTATATATCACAGGCATTTTAATAATTTACCAGGAGGTAAGAAGTAAATGGCATTTAGAGAAGGTGGAAGAGGCGGCCAAAGAAGCAGCTTTAATAGAGTCCCTAGAGAAATGCACGACGTCACATGTAGTGAATGTGGTGCTCAAACTCAAGTACCTTTTAAACCAGCTGAAGGCAGACCTGTATTTTGCAAAGATTGCTACATGAAGAAGAAAGGCCCACAGTAAGCCTATTCTTTTATGTATAAAAATAATTTTAAATTTTTTTTTTATTTTTTTTGTATTTATCTGAGGCTTCTGTAAAGTTTCTGT
>CAYJAX010000079.1:0-2831 GCA_964368545.1 Candidatus Woesearchaeota archaeon
AAACACAAGAGTGCACCAGCTTGAGTTATTGCCGGGAATAGGAAAAAAACACATGCTAAGCATACTGGACGAGAGGGAAAAGAAAGAATTTGCCAGCTTTAGCGATATAAAAGAAAGAGTTAAACTGATTCCTGACCCTGAAAAGCTTATAATAAGGAGGATACTTCTGGAACTTGAAGGTAATGAGAAGCATTATTTGTTTGTCAGAGGGTCACTGTAGAAATATTCTCTTTTATAATCTGCGTAAAAACTGAACTTCAAGTTTTATGGTTTAATTATTAAACGACAGCATTAGAGAAGTTTGCAAAACTAAATTTTGAGAAATATTACACATGAGAAAATCCACAGCGATATACACTAATTATCCTATGACACAACAGAGTCTCAGAGGATAAGCTTTATAAACATAAGACTTAGTTTCAATACAAAAATGACAGAAGAAAAGCAAGAAATAAAGCACTTTCTAAGAGTACTTAACACAGATATAGACGGAAATAAACAAATAGTCAGTGCTCTAAGAAAAGTTCACGGCATAAGTTACTCAATGGCAAATGCTATATGCAATGTTCTTGAAATTCCAAAATTGAAAAAAGCTGGATTATTGAACGATGTAGATACAAAAAGAATAGAGGAGGCAGTAAGGGAAAGTAGATTGCTTCCTTCGTGGATGAATAACCGAAAAAGAGATTTCTATACAGGAGAAAGCAGGCATATTATTGGATCTGACTTAAAGTTTGCTGTTGAATCTGACATAAAGAAGCTTAAGATCATAAGATCATACAGGGGTATGAGGCATGCAATTGGACAGCCTGTAAGAGGACAAAGAACAAGAAATCATTTCAGGCATGGAAGAGCAGTAGGAGTTCAGAAGACAAAAGCAGCCAAGGTGGCAGCTGCAGCAACACAATCAAAAGATAAAGTAAAGGAGAAAAAATAAACATGGGAGATCCTAGAAACATAAGAAAGAAATACAAAGGACCTGGACACCCATGGAAGAAAGCAAGAATAGAATCTGAAAATGAGCTCCAAAAAAATTACGGCCTGAAAAACAAAAAAGAGATATGGAAGGCACAGTCAGAGATTAGAAGAGTAACAGCACAGGCAAAAAAGCTCATAAGAGAAAGAGGGGAAGAGCAGGCAAAAAAGGAAGAAATGCAGTTATTGAGCAGGTTGTATAAATTAGGATTGATAGAAGAAAATGCAAAGCTTGAAGATGTGCTGTCACTAGAAGTCAAGAATATACTTGACAGAAGATTACAGTCAATAGTAAACAAAAATGGAATGTCAAACTCGCTAAGACAAGCAAGACAGCTTGTGGTTCATGGGCACGTTGTAGTTAATGACAGAAAAATTAATGCTCCTTCATATCTTGTTGCCAGAGAAGAAGAGTCTAGAGTATCTTACGATAAGCTCTCTAGTTTTGCAAGTGAAGAACATCCAGAAAGACAAGTTGGAATAACAAGGAAAGAAAAAAAAGAAAGGAAAGAGTTGGAAGAAACTAAAGAAACTCAGGCAGTAGAGATTACTGAAGAAATCTTGGAGAAAATAGAGAAAGAAATAGGAGTTGAAGTTGCGGAGAATTAAATATTAAATGATACAAGACAAACCAAGATGGGGAATTGCGCACATATATTCTAGTTACAATAACACCATAATACACATAACAGACATAACGGGAGCAGAAACATTGGGAAGAGCTTCTGGTGGCATGGTTGTTAAAGCACACAGAATGGAGGGTAGTCCGACTGCTGCTTTGAATGCTGTCAAGATAGCTGCCGAACAAGCGAAAGAAAAGGGAGTAAATGCATTACACATTAAAGTAAGAGCACCTGGAGGTCATAATGGTCCATCAAACACAGGTCCTGGAGCAAATGCAGCAATAAGAGCTTTATCAAGATTCGGATTTAGAATTGGAGTTATAGAAGACGTTACAACTTTTCCTACAGACACATGCAGAAGAAAATGGGGCAAACGTGGACGCCGTGTATAATATTGTATTCTTAATAGCCATAATTTCAAGATAACATCGGCGAAAGTCTTTTAAAGTTAGATACAACATTATTATGGATGGAAGTTTATTTTATATTGTATTGAGGCAAATAGAAAGGAATACTTTTGGTCATTCTGATAATGTTGAACACCATATTCTTTATGATTAAGGAACAGAAACTGGTGTCGAAATTAGAGCAGAAGCTGAACAAGCACCATTATTTTTAAGAACAGTCCTTTATGATGTTCTTACAGAAGATAAAATTGAAGTTCTTAAAAGATATCTTTCTAAAGAAGAAAAGCCTTTGATAATTTCGAGGGAAAATAATCCAATTTATCGTATATCTAAGTTTGAAGCCAGAGAGTTAACAGGAGATGATTATAATGTTATTAGGGAAAGTATGGTTGCATTGAAAGATGCGAAAACGAGTTTAGATAGTATGGTTAAAGAATTTCGAGGATATTGTTCAAAAGCCGGACTTGTTAATACAAAAGATTCAATTAGAGATCCTGAACGTCTTTTTGAACTAACTCACTAAAAATTATAATTATCAAAATTTCTATAAAATATTCATCAACCGCAGCTTTTATAAACTTTTAAGCTTCTTTTCTTATTTGCAGGCAGGGTACTTAACAACCAAGTCTTATCAAAGCTCGAGTGCTGTAAAAAGCCTGGCATTGCTATGACTGCGAGGAAAGTCCGCCCACCACAGTTATAAACAAAAAGATTATGGCTGTATAACTGCTCTAAGAGTTCCAGTAATGGAAGGAAACTATTTAGAAACGACACGGCCTTTATCTAGCAAGGAATGCTGCGAAGGTTCTGGCAACAGGACTGAGAT
>CAYJAX010000079.1:2841-4139 GCA_964368545.1 Candidatus Woesearchaeota archaeon
ACGTGTGCTCTTCCGATCTCAGGACTGAGATAACCAGCTGAGCTCTGATGATAAGGGATACGATGAAACGGCAGACCCGGTTGGTGCAAGCAAAACCTAAGTTGCATGCTTTACAGTTTGCAACATTAGCGAAACGCGCTTAGTAGAATGTTAAGACAGAACATCGCGGGAATAAATTTTTGTTCTCGTTTGGTTCTGACAAAAGGCGGCTTATTCCCTACCTGCAAATTATTTTTAGAAATACTTTTAAATAAGTTTAATAATAAAATCTTTATGCTTGTGAAAAATATAGAGGTGCAAGAAATTCTAGTTACAAAATTAGATTCAAGGCTTAATAGGTTAAATCTAAAAATTTCTTTCAACAACAACGAGCCTGCTTTAGTTATAGAGATACCTTTAGATCAAGATTTTGAAGCACTTATCGAGAAAGTTATAAATTATGTCAAGTCGGCAAAAAGAGAAGTTGATACAGACGAAAACGATGTTCTAGGCGGCATTTCCATAGTCAACATTGTCAACGGTGAAGACATAAAAGACAAGGCTCCTAAAAGATTGTTCATGGTTGACAAAAAAATCTCTAATCTAAAAAGGCTGAAGACTGCAAGCGAGTACATGAAAGCTTATTCTCAGCTAAGCACATTCCAGGAAATTATTTACAGAAAGTGAGATTATTCTATAAATTCAAAAAGTGATAAAATATAGAAAGCAGTTATATGGAACATGTCAGCAAGGAGAAAATACAATCAAAAAGTATCCCGTGAAGATTTATCTACAGATACTAACAAGAATATATTACAAACCGAATTTATACAAATATATTTCAATTATTATGACTGCAATTATGATAACTATTATTACTATTGGCTTTATCTCCAGCTTGCTTTTATAATCATCAAAATATCTTACCAACCCGCCGCCAGAACTTGGCAGGCTTATTCTATTATCGGCCATATATTATTTGCAGAATTAGTTAGTATTTAAAACTTGCTTTGTCGGATTGTTAAACTGAAATAAAAGTAAACAAATAAATAAAAGAAAATTAATTTGTATATTTCCTGAGTAATGAAGCAAATTTATTGTTTAATCCTGCCAAACGAAATATAATTACTTCATTAATATTTGCTTTCTTTGCTATTTCTAAATCCATCCTTAATTGAGAGAATGTTATTTTTGGCTCCCAACTTATGCCATTATACATTACGCCGTATGCAACCAAATAATTTTTGTCGAATTTGTCTACGCCCTCTTTAAGTTCTTTCGTGATAAAATTTTTCCTGAAATTACGCATAGAATGATAA
>CAYJAX010000080.1:0-4068 GCA_964368545.1 Candidatus Woesearchaeota archaeon
TTGATACCCCGCCGAGCGTAGCGAGGGAACAGCTTGCTGCGGGGAGTCTTCATTTCTATTTCAGTAGCGAGGAAAAGAATATAAGTTTATTACAACTTAATAATATTAAAATTGGAAAAGCTGTTAATAGCTGGAATAGATCCTGGAACAACAAATGCATTCTGCCTGATAGATCTAGAAGGCAACGTAGTGAGCATAGGTTCAGGCAGGGAGCTTTCTCATGGGCGTATACTCTCTGAAATCACGAAGCACGGAAAGGTATTTGCTCTCGGCAGTGATGTGTATCCTTCTCCGAACCTTACTAAAAAAATAGCCAGTATTCTAGGAGCAAGAGTGATAAGTCCAGATCATGACCTGAGTTACTTGGAAAAGATAAAGATTGTGGACTCTTTTTTGAAAAAGAAGAAAGAAAAAATAAATATTCAGAACAAGCATGAAAAAGATGCTTTGGCTGCAGCTATTTATGGATTGAAGCGCATTAGCAGTTTAATCAAGAAAATTGATGATAATCTTAAGCAGAACAACAAAACCCACATTCATGAGCAGGTTAAGAGAAAAGTTTTATTGGAGAATATGCCAATTAGTGATGCTGTTAAAATTTTATCTTCTTAATATTACTGGTTTATCTCCGCTCAAGTCAATCACTGTTGATGGGCTGCCATCTAACGTTCCTTCATCAATTATAATGTCTGCCTTGTTCTTTATTTCTTTTGGCAAGTCTTCTATTCTGGTTATGGGTTTTTCCCCTGCAAAGTTCACGCTTGTAGTAACAAATGGTATTGGAAGATGTTTGGTAATCTTGTGTTTTGGTATTCTTACACCTATAGTATCTTTCCAGTTATTTACTTCATGGCTTATAGAAGTTTTATTTTTTAGTTTAAAGATTATTGTGTACTTACCAGGAAATTTCTTTAGATATCTTTCAACAAGATGATTAAGTTCACAGTTTTCTCTTATCCAATTCTTGTCTGCTATTACTGAGAATGGTTTCTGTTCTCTTAGTTTTATTTCTCTTATTCTTCTAACCAATTTAGAATTCAGAGCATAGCATCCAATACCGTATATTGTGTCTGTTGGATATATTACTATTTTATTCTTAATAAATTCTAAATCGAAATCAATATTATTTAATTTAATAACTTTTTCTTCAGTACTTTTCATATTTTATCTGTTAAGTCAGATATTTAATATACTTTTCTAGGAAAGAATGCTGCTTGAATGCCCTTCCTTTCTTATTTTTATTATATTATCTGCAAAACTTTCTATCTTGCTTTCATGACTGACAATTATTATCTGCTTCATCTTGAGTTCTCTCAGCACATTCCTAAGCCTGTCAAGCTGTTCAGAACTGAATCCGTCTGTAGGCTCGTCTAGTATTATCAAATCTCTGGTTTTTATATTGCTGTTTATATTGTTGATGACCTGATTTAAAGCCAGCCTGTACGATAATGCACATGCAGTTCTTTCTCCTCCAGATAAATTTTCATATTCTGTGTCGTAGCCATTCTGTTCTATTAGCGGAGTAAATTCTTCGTCTAGCCTTACACAGATGTTTTCACTGTCTATCAGCATTGAAAACCATTTCTGGAACAAATCAGCAAAATCATGATGAACTCTCGCCATTACGTTCCTCTCTATAAGCCCTACCAAGTTAATGAAATAATTTTCTAGCCACTCGCTTATTTTTATATAAGACTCTAGTTTCTCTCTTATTTTTATTTTGTCTTCCACTTCTTTGCCAAGAGATGACACAACAAACTCTAAGCTATCTAGTTCCTGCTGCAACCTTGCTTTATCTATTTCATGATTTTTCAGTTCATCTTTTTGTTTTTCTAAGTTGCTTTTTAATACTGGAAATTTTTCTTCAACGCCTTTCATACTATCCAAGCTTAATGACAAATCTGCTTTTTTATTGTTCAGTTCATGAATCTCTTTTTCTATAATTGACAGTTCGCTTGCAATTTTCTCAAGAAGAATTCTCTTAGACTTAAAGTTCTCTGATTTTAATTTATTCATCTCGCTATCTCTTTCTCTTTGTCTTAATATCTCAATATCTTTCTTGGCATCTTCAATCTCATTCTCAGTTATCTTCTCTTTCTTAAGATATGATTCTATTTCTGATAATAGTTCAACCATAGCTTTTTCTTCTCTCAGTATTATGCTTTGTTTATGTATAGCGGAAACTACCTGCTCGCATAATGGACATTTGTCAATGCTTGAAATCCTTTCCTTAATATTCTCGCTGTGTTTGTGCATACTCTTTATCTCAGAATATCTTTTTAATATTTCTTTGATATAATCCTCTTTTAACTTGATGGCTAAATTAGTCTCTTCTATCTGCTTTTTTATATCAACTATGTTTTCTTCATTTAGTATATTGCCAGATAAGGTGTTTATTTCAGATAACAGGCTGTCATGGTCTGATTTATTTTTAATTTTTGATTCAGACTTCAGCCTGATATTAAGCGACAATAAATCAAATTCTTTTCTTAGATCATTTAATTTTACCAATTCATTCTCTATAATTGA
Organism: Candidatus Woesearchaeota archaeon; assembly: GCA_964368545.1. GTDB lineage: Archaea > Nanobdellota > Nanobdellia > SCGC-AAA011-G17 > GW2011-AR18 > GW2011-AR18. The sequence goes on from CAYJAX010000080.1 coordinate 2,530, forward strand.
GATTTCATCTTTGGAGACTGCAATAGAATTATTTATATTTGATATTTGTGATTCTACGGTTAAAATCTTTTCTTTTATTTCATTTATCCTCTCCTTAGACTTTGATAACTTGTCTTTCTTTTCCTCTAAGTCATGGATTGATGCTGCAAATTCCCTCTTCTTTGCCCTTAGTTCAGAAATTATTATCCTGCAGTTGTTGTCAACTCTTTTGTATTTGTCTATGTTGAAAACCTTCCTCAAAGTTTCTAATCTAGACTCTTTATCTGATACTAAAATAGTTTTCATCTCTTCCTGTAGAGTATAGACAGTGTACCTGTAAACCATTGATTTTTTGGACAATATTTCCTGCGGATAGTTTAATATCTCTATTACTTTCTGTTTTAGTTCTGTTGGGGTTAACTGCTGTGTTAAATCATTGATTGTTATAAAGCCAGAATCCTGAAGTATGTTTGCAGATGTTCTTTTTAGAGTTCGCTTTATAGACACTTGTTTATCATCGACTTCAAAATCCAAAATAACATAACCAGAATCCTTGCCGTGCCTTAGAAGTGCTGAGCCTGAGACTTCGCCTCTTTGTATGCCAAAAAGTGCAAACTCCATTGCTAATAATATTGTAGACTTTCCAGAGCCAACATCTCCAGAAAACATAGTTACGCCATCAGGAAATTTAAGCTCTAGGTTATCATAGCTTCTGATGTTCTTTAGTGTTATTCTTTTTATTTTCATGTTTTAAAAAAGCTTGATATATCTTTTATTATTCTTGACTCGAAATCAGAGATTCTCTCACCTTCCAGTCTTTCTTTGTCCAAAAGTTTTATCAGTTCCTTCACCAAATCTGGCTTATACAGCGAGTCTTTCGAATGTTCAGAGATTATGCTATCTTCTATTTCTGGAGTGCTGCACGAACTTGCTTTTGTGTCTTCAAAATCTTTGGTTGCCAGCTTATTTGTGTTTCTTAGTATGCATATAGCACCACTTAACTTTTCTTTGATTAAATTGAAATCTATATCAGACGTTTTGCCAGATTTAAGGCATCCTTCTATTCTTATTGTTATTATCTTGTCTTTAAAATCTTTAATTAATAATATTTCTTGCTCAATTTCTTTCGGAGTTTTATTTCCTGCATTTATAAAATAGGAGTCAACATCCGCGACAGAAAGCTTAAAGTGGTTAAGCTTTATATTATTTCTGTCAACGTCAACAATATACATTCCTCCATGCTTAAGATCTTCCAACTCCTGAAAATTATTTGGAAATATTGGGCCTGGATATGCAAACAATCCGTAACCTTCTATCTGCTTATTGTAAGTAAAATGTGGATGGCCGCCAGCATAATAGCTAAAATTCTTAGGAAGTAAACTGATAGAAAGGCCTTCTACGAATTCAAAACTATTATTTTTGAGCTCGTCTAAAAGACTGTGAAACATGAATATCTTGAAACCATCTTCACTCTCTAAGTGTTCTTTCTCCAAGTATTCGTATTCGTGCGCCTCTAGCGCTCCTTTCCTGCCGTAAAATCCAGTGATAGATCGGAAGAGC
>CAYJAX010000081.1:0-4063 GCA_964368545.1 Candidatus Woesearchaeota archaeon
AAGGTAGTTTCCTTGTTTTAGTGTCTTATCAAATTTAAACCTGTAACCAAAGCTGTTACCAGGAATCTGTACAAATACGTTTTCCTTCCATTTTTCATCTCTGTCATATGTTAGTCCTGTCTCTACAGCTGATCCGTTTGTGGCTATTCCGTTAAAGAACATTTCTTCATGGAAGTTATAGTCGTCGCTTGTTGAGCCTATATCAATATTTACATTGCTGTCAAGCAAACCATCTACTTGGTTGTCTTGCACTGTGCTTCCGAATTCTGTTGATGTGTTAAGTTGTGTTCCTACTGATAAATCTTCTTTGTCTCCTTTTCTGAATAAGTCATCTGTTTTTTGGTCTCCTAAATTATTAAGACCATAAACAACTTTTCCAGGCGTTACTGTTGTGATTGTTGTAGCTGTTGTTCCTCCAGGCAATCCTGCTAGGACGTCTTGTACTGAAGCATCATCTGCATCAGATCCAAATACTACAACTGATTCACCTGCATTTTTTGTGAATGGAGATGGATACTCTCCTAATGTTCCTACTGCTAGTGCTCCGCTCAGGGTAACTCCTAGCATTGCTACGCTAGTTCCTGCAGCAGCAACCTTTCTTAGTGTCTTTCTTAAAGCGAATTTTTCTTGCATTCTTTAACACCTCCACGTGTTATCATTATTTTTTTAATTTAGAGTCTTAGTCTTATTTTTTTAGACTCTAAAACTTGAAAGCAATATTCCAATTTATAAAGATATAGATACTAAAGAATACATAATATCGCTTCTTTAGCCAAATACGAGGGTTTTAAGCCTTAATTCCGCAAAATAAGCTTAAAACAACCTATTTTATGCTACCACTCAAGAATAATAACTCAACAAATCCTGAGATTTACCGTGTATTCTCCTCTATCCTCATTTTTAATCAGTTCGTCTACTTTTACGCCAGTTTTGCATTCATCTGTTAAATATTTAGTTTTGCCTTCTTTTTCTATCCATATTGAGTAGCTTTTGTACTCTTCAAGTCCTGCAGAGCTTGCTATTTCTTCTATTTGCCTTTTTGCATAGTTGCATGCCTCTTCTTCACAGAATTTTTCGCTGTCGAAACAGGATACAAAAGCGTCAGCTAGCCTCTCTTTTCCACCACAAGTATTGACATTTAGCATTGCGTTCAGCATGTTTACTGCCAAGAGCTGGTCTTGTGTTGTGTCTTTTACAGCATCCTTTTCTCCCAAGACTCCGTATTTAATATAGAATAATCCGCCTATTATTATTAGTATTACGACTATCATTAGTCCTATTATATCTATTTGTCCTGTGCAGTTCTTTTTTATTCTATCTCTGTAGGTTTTCATAGATTCAATTCCAGTCATATGTTATAAGCCTCCACTATCATTACTCCGATGCTGTAACTGTCATCTTTAGGGTCGTATAATGATATTGGGATCTTTTGTACTATTTTGCTGCTTGCTTTGGCAGGCTTTTTAATATATACTTCCCAAACTCCGCACTCTTCTAAATTATCTTTGTCGCATTTCTCACTATTCTTGTCAGGGTAGATCTTATATACTGTAATGTTTAAATTGCCGAATTTCTCTCCGATTTCCGCTTTTCTTCTCTCTGCTATGTTTTTGAAAGCAATAAGCTTCAGAGTGTCTACGCATCTTTCTCTTATTCCCCCTTTTGTGCATGAAAATTCCGGAATGCCTGGCAAGGTTATCATGTTGCTGCTGACTCTTGTTCTCTGGAACTCGACAAAGTCGTTTTTTATGCTGTTTTTCTGGAAGTTCATGAATGCTATCATTCCGAGTATTATTATTACTACGAATACGAAGATTACTAGTATTGTCTCCTGTGCTTGTCCTTTTTTCCCTGTAATATCTGCGCTTTCATTTAGTATGCCCATAAGCATCCTGGTCCTTGGCTGTTTTGTTCTTTCAGGCTTTCAACTATATTATACTCTCCTCTGCTTAGTTTTGCTATGCTGTTTTCGATAAGCTGGTAGTTGCATTCCTGTTTGGGATCTATCCTTTTCAGCAGTCTTGTTCTCTCTACATATAATATTGACACTTCTTTTAGTCTCTTTAATGCTCTTTCTGTACTGCATTTGTAGCTTTTCATATTTTCGCTGAACAAGCTTCCAAGCATCATTTCATCTCCATAGTAATTAATACCTTCTTCCCAGCTTCCTGTATTTGTGTCGTAAAACTTAATCTCTCGTTTTTTAGAATCTAGATATGCAAAATCAGCATTTGTCCCAATCTTTATGTTTCCTATTTGTTCTGAGGAAGGCATTTCTGCGCTGAATATTATGACTTTTGAGTTTTCTTTTGGTTTCAGCTCGTTTAGTCTGGTTTTCTCGTAGTTTATGCTTGTAAACAATATTGAGTTTTCTTCTTCTATTTTGCTCACGAGCTCTTCTGTTGTGCTGTCATATGCTAAAATGTAACTTTTTTTCGGGTCTGATAGGTAGATAAAGTTTGTCACATAGAATGGATATTTCCAGGGCGTTATTGCTGCATTTACTCCGTTTACTTTCTGCCTTTCTTCTGTAAACACAACTTGGTTGCCTAGCGTGTAGCTTGCTATTTCCCCTTTGTCTATTACTATTTTTGCCTCGTCTCCTACACAATAGTACGACAGGTCTGCATCATACCCGAATCTTAGTCCTTCTCTGTCGCTGCTCCTTACAGAGTATCCGCTGTCTCCCAGATGCACTTTTTCTAGCAGCTCTATTACGTTTCCGAAAAATCTGACGCTCTGGACTTCTTGTTTTTTTTCTTGCAAGTCTATGTACTGAGATATGAACAAGCTGAAGAATCCGAGTATTATTGCACCCGAGACTATAACAAGCACCCAATTAAACTGTTCTACTTGTCCTCCTTTTTTCATTTATTATTAAACATTTTTTACTTGAATTTAATTCTTCCTATAATATCTAACTAAAAAATCTTACGCAATTCGCTCAGAGTGTGTTATCTCAAAACTAAAGACAATAATATAAAAATACTAACTACCTACTGATTGGATTGAAGAGAAATGGAAAGATAGTATGTAATGAAGAAGACATCCCAGATTTGCAATTGAAGGATGAAAAATACTGGAAGAGTATAGAACTGCCAGACTGTATCGTTTTTTATATTTCCAAAGAATGTTCCATTTTGCTATAGAAATTTTAAAAGTTAGCAAAGTATTTTCAGTGTGTAGGTTAAGAATATTATTGAAACAGCTTATAGTCAGAAAAGAATATACTGCTCTTCATCCTCTACATTTTTTTTATCTTCTCCGTATTGGCATAAAAATCTTATCTGTTCTAGATATAATCCAACATTTTTTAGTGTAATATCTTCTTGTTTTAAATTTTTTATTTTATTGTAGGCTAATATCGGGTCTAAATCATTTTTAGTTAAAGAATAACCTACAGCTGTAAAAATTCTCATACTCTCTAAATGCCTAAGACCCACTCTTTGTGCAGTATCTAATAGGTGTTCTTTTACTTGTAAAGCCCATACAAAACCCTCTAAATCCTCAGGTCTTACATTATTATCTTGTTCTACCATAGAAAATTGTTATCATAACTATTTTATATACCTTTCGATTATTCACTACTCTAAAGATAATACATTAAACTTGGCTGTTAACTGGCAATGTCCTTTAAGTATAGCTCAATCTTTAGCATGTAAAAAGTTTCCCCGCACAAATATTTTTCTTTTATTTTTTAACTATAAAAAGTTGAGAATTATGAAGTAATTCAGAGAAGTCATTAAACAAAATTTAGTCAGATAGCAAATGTTCTTTGTGTATGAATAAGCTTCTTACAAACCAGTACATTGCGTAAAGTTCAAATGAAAATGGAAAGTAGCCTAAATATCCCAAGACAGGCATCTCAAATATTTTGAAAAAACCGATAAATGGGATGTTATAAGTCCACTTGGGTATTGCCCAGTAATTCCAGCATTCCCATAAAAATCCGAGAATAATAATCGTTTTGTATTTGAAAGAAAGACTTCTTAGCATAGATTTTCATATATCCTAATTTCAGCGGCCGCTGAAATTAGGATACTTCTTCGATAAGAAATAATTT
>CAYJAX010000082.1:0-4025 GCA_964368545.1 Candidatus Woesearchaeota archaeon
ATCTTTCTAAAGGATATAATTGAAAAATAATAGTAGATAATGGATGCGTGCGCAATTAATTTAAGTATTTATACAATAAGAATATTATAGGAATTGATATATGTTTTAACAAAGAATTGGATTTGAATGCTGATGGCACAAGTTTGCCTTTGAAAGATAAGTCAGTTGATGTTTTTCTGTCAAATTTTGTTTTGGAGCATGTAGAAGATGAGAAAGCATATCTGGAAGAGATGAAGAGATGCGTAAAAGATAAGGGGATTATAATACTGAGCGTTCCGAGACCGTTGTGGTATTTTGCATACTTTTTTTCTTTAGGTCCTTATTTTGATGCATTAAGAAAGTTCAGAGATTTCATAAATAGACCTTCAAGGTTTTACACGCACGGTCACCCAAAAAAGCATAGCATAGTTTATGAATTATATGAATGGAAAGAGAAAAGATACGAAGAATTATTCAAGAATTTAAAATTAAATATTATTAGAAAATACAGGACATGTAACATATTATCACTTAACGTGCATTATGCAAAAATATTTGGATCTATAAATATGCCGGAAGCATTGAACGTGCATACAACTTATGTGCTTGGCGTTGCACAAAATTTAAAAGATATGGAGCGTGACAGTTAAACATGAGCTTAAAATTTCTGTGTCCTAGTTTCAGAACAAGATATTTGAGCATATTCAAACACTTAAAAAAGCAGAGCAATAAAAATAAGTTTAAGAAAGTTCTGAACATTGGTTGCGGTGAGGGAGACTATGACAAGGAATTAAGAAAATATTCTGAATCTGTATGTGCAGGAGACATAAATGAGCATGACGTAAATTATTGCAAGGCAGTAAACAGGGACAAGAATATAATTTATGGTATTATAGATGCTGAAAATATGAGTTTTGATGATAAAACATTTGACTGTGTTCTCTGTATTGAAGTACTGGAGCATGTTGGCTCTATAGAAAAATCACTTGAAAGTATAGCAAGGGTATTAAAGAAAAATGGTTTACTAATAATTACAGTGCCTGTGGAAAATTATCCGTTTAGTTATGATCCTGTGAACAGGTTTTTGGAATTATTTAATACTAAAGTTTCTATAGGAGCTTACGCATATGGTCATAGCAAGTTGATAAACGAAAAACATCTCACAGAACAACTGAGTAAACTGAGTTTTAGGATAACAGAAAAGGATTACATGTCGCACCATCTAACAGGGATTGTAGAGATGTACTGGGCAGGCATTATTCAAAAGATATTCAAGCAGAACTCGAAGAACATAAAACACAGAGAAGATAAAAGGATAAAGTTGCACCCAAACACTCTTAATATCCCAAAAGCATTGATAAAGTTAATAGACATGATAATAAGTATAGATAAATTTATTTTTAAAAATTCAAAGAAATCAGTAGGACTGTTGATAGTAGCCAGAAAATTATAAAAATTATACCCCTATATATCTGCTCCAGTCAGGAATTGCAGAAATTCTGTAATAAAATATAATTATAGATATCCAGCCAGCAATTATAATTGACAATAATAAATATTTAATAAATTTGTTTCTTGTATTTATTCCGTTAGCTATGAAGAAAGTATAAAGTGGAGATAAGTAGGTAAAGTATCTAAAATAATATATTGTTGTCTTGCCTCCGCTCAGATAGCTCACTGCTTGGTCTGCTAAAAGAGATATTAAAAAGACACTGAAGAATATGAAGCTGAAAAATAATCCATAATGCACGTCTGTTCTATAAAGTTTGTATATTCCGTAAACAAAAATCAGTGATAGTAGTAAAACAAAGATGAAGGCAATATATTTAGTTTCTCCCATCGCAGAGATATTTACCATCACAGCCTGCTTGTATAATGGATATAGAACTTCAACTAAGGAAAGAGGTTTGAAGGGAAGATGTGCATCTATTATTGTATAATTAATTTGTTTTATTAATCTTGGGATATACAGCAGGATAGAAGCAGTGAATATTAATATCCCATAAATATAATGCTTGAAGCTAATTCTCTTCCTGAACCACAAGACAGTAAGAATATGAGAAGCTACAAGAAATATTGAATAGAAATGAAGATAGAAAGAAATAATATACAGTGGAACTATGGCATAAATATATTTTTTATAATTCTTGAATATATATTTATATAACAATAAAGAGGACAAAAGATAAATTAGAGATAATAACGTGTAGGATCTGAGTTGCGAGGAATAAATTATGTGCATGGGATTTATTGCTAGGAGGAAAGAAGAGAGAAGAGCTAGGTTTTTATTAGATGTTGCGATATTAATTAGAAGATACAGAACCAATATTCCCAATACTCCGATTATGACATTAACAATTCTTGCAAAATAAACAGAGTTAGTTAGCTTAAGCAAACTTCCTAAAAACAGATAATATCCTGGTGGATGAGGCTCTGTAGAGAGTATTACATCAAGCTTTCCTTCTAAGCTTTCATTGGCAAATCTTATGCTGTGATCTTCATCAGTAGCAAGAACCCTGACATCCAGGTTATATGCCCTGAAGAAAAATGCAGTTAGTAATATTACAAGAAGTATCCAGTTGGCATTCAGGAATCTTTTAATTTTATCCATTTAGTGATGAAATAGTACAACATTTTTAAGGTTTGCCTTTAATTTTCAGAACTGCACTCTTTTTGAGGCTCTACCTTGCAGTCATCTCCGACGCATACTTCAACACCGTCGCAAGATGCGCTTGTTCTTTCTTTGTCTTTTGCTACAGTAGCTCCTGTTCTACCGATATCGGAGTAGCAGGCACTCAGCAACAATAGCGCAATAAGCATTACTGCAAATAAAGTTTTTCTCATAGCATATTTTAGCTAAAATGTAGTTAATAAGATTTTCTCTGTTGTAAAAATTAAGAAAAATATATAAGACTTGCTAATGCTAGACTTATTTATGAAAATTATAGGAGACTTCCATATCCACGGTCCTTATGCCCAGGCTTGCAGTAAGAATACTACTCTTGCTTTGTTGGAGAAATATGCAAAAATTAAAGGCTTGGATGTTTTAGGTACAGGAGATTGTCTTCATCCGAAATGGTTTTCACAGATAAAGTCTGAATTAAGAGAAGATGAAAATGGAATACTTTGGTCTAAAGATAAATACCCGTTTATTTGGCAGACAGAGATATCATTGATGTACACGCACAACAAGAAAGGCAGAAGGATTCATCACGTTTTATTATTTCCGAACAGCGAAGTCGTAACACAAGTTATTGACTTAATGCTGAAGAGGGGAAGGCTTGATTATGATGGCAGGCCTATATTCGGAATAAATAGCATAGAGTTTGTTGATATGATGATGTCTGTCTCTAATGATATTGAGATTATACCTGCTCATGCGTGGACAAGCTGGATGAGTATATTCGGAAGCAAGTCAGGTTTTGATTCTGTTGAAGAATGTTTTGAGGATAGAAGCAAGTATATTCACGCAATAGAAACTGGCATGAGCAGCAATCCTTTGATGAATAGAAGAGTTTCTAAATTAGATAAATACAATCTTGTTTCTTTTTCAGATCCGCATACTTATTTTCCTTGGAGGCTGGGCAGGGAAGCGACAATATTTGATTCTAAGATGGAATACAAGGAGATACTAAGTTCTATAAGGACAGGTAAAGGTTTGGCAGGCACTATAGAGGTTAATCCGTCTTATGGAAAATATCATGTTGACGGTCATAGGTCTTGTGGTGTTGTCATGGAACCGTCTGAGACAAAGAAGCTTAATGGAATATGCCCGAAATGCAGAAAGCCTCTCACTATCGGAGTTGCCTACAGGGTTGAAGAGCTTGCAGACAGGAATATTCCAAAAAACGTGCCGTACTTCGTGTCAGTAATACCTTTAACAGAATTGATTTGTGCAGTATGCAACATATCTCAGCCTACGTCCAAAAAAGTCTTAAGCGTCTACGATAAACTAATTTCTACGTTTAATTCAGAATTCAATGTTTTGCTGAATGTAAAGAAGGAAGATCTTTTAAAATATGTTGACGAAAAACTAGCTGAGGTTA
>CAYJAX010000083.1:0-3986 GCA_964368545.1 Candidatus Woesearchaeota archaeon
ACTGGAGTTCAGACGTGTGCTCTTCCGATCTTTAAAAGTGCTGAAAAGGATTGCTCAATGTGCAGTTATCCTATGGTTTTAGTTATTAAATCTAAAAAGAGACCTCAGGAATTATGTATTAATCCTGATTGTGAATCTAAAAAAGTTGAGGAAGAGAAATTAAAGCTATGGGTTACGGGAAAGAAATGTCCTAATTGCGGATCTGAGCTAATTATCAAAAAAAGTGCTTATGGAATGTTTTGTGCATGCCCGGGTTATCCTAATTGCAAATATATTGCTAAGACTGAAAATGAATAATTTTATTTTATTTTTATTCCTTCATTCAGTATATCAAAGTATAACCCTTTTTTTTCAGGTTTTTCAAAAATTATTTTTCTTGGATTCTTTTCTAATCTTATTATTTTATTTGAGGCTCTTTTAAGAATTTCTTTTCCTAATGGATTTATGCTGTCTTTAAGGTCTGAATAAACTTGGCTTGTTATCATGACAGGTACATTGTTTTTTGATATTTTGTTTAATACTGAAAGCTGCTTTCCTAGCATTCCTTTTGCTAGTTCAGGTTCTCTGCCGTATAGTCTTCTGTAATGGTTTGTTATCGAGTCTATTACTATCAAGGATACGTTTTTTATATTCTCCAAATTTTTTATTTGTGTATGCTGGAGGTTGAAATTGTTCAGTTTTAGAACAAGTATATTTTTTACACAATCCTTATCATTATTTGTTAACAATTGCCAGACTCTCTCCAAAGAAAAATTCTTTTCTGTGTCTAGGAATAGTACTTTTTTGTTGTTTGAGGCTTGTTCTATGGCAGCAAGTAGGCAGAGTGTTGTCTTTCCTGTGCCTGCCTCTCCATATATTGTGATTATGTTTTTGTATTCTTCGAATATTTTTTTTAGTTCTTCAGTTCCTGTACTTATCATTATGCTATATAGAATATTTTATAGCTTTTAACTTTTGTTGTTGCTTTAATGCAAAAAACTTGGTAAGAAACAAAATGCAGAATAAAAATTATGCAAATCCAGCCAAAACGCAATATTTAAATATTTTTTGTATACATTATAAGTATATACAATGAAAGACATATTTGATTATGTAATATTGTGTAGTGAGTGTAATTCTAAGACTAAAAAGAATTATGCGATTAAGGATAATTTCAAGTTTAGGGTTTTGGAATGCCCGAAGTGCAGCAATATAATTTATCATCCTGGAGACTTGAAAGAATACGAATACTTCAAGAAGTTAAGAGCAAGAGATTTTAATGTCAAGTTAAGAATGGTTGGTAACAGCTTTTGCGTTTCCATACCTAAAGAGATAATAGAATTTCACAGGGAATTTGAGAAGGAGTTTAATGATTTAGTAAGGTTAAGTCTGGAAGGTCCTGGAAAATTGTCAATGTTTTTTGTATCTAGAAAGTTTTATAACGATAAGGGGGTTCACAGGTGATAAAATGCCGACGGAAATAAAGCTCAAGGTTATGGAAGCCTTGCAGGAAGAGGCTTACAAGGGTATTGTTAGGATAGATTCTCAGACTATGCGTGATATAGGAGTAAGACCTGGTGACATAGTGGAGCTGGAAGGCAGCAGAAAGACTGTTGGTGTTGTTGATAGGGCGTATCCAACTGATGTCGGTCAGGCAATTATACGTATGGATGGTATTCTTAGGAGAAATGCAAAGACTAGTTTAGGTGAATTCGTTAAAGTGAGAAGAGCTGAAGTTAAAGAAGCAAGGTCTATCACTATTGCTCCTGCTCAGAGGGGTGTTACGATACAGGCTGATCCTATTTATTTCAAGAGGGGGCTTATTGGCAGGGCTTTGATTAAAGGTGATCAAGTTGCTTTAGGAGGTGGCAGGAGAAGGAGAAGGGCTATGGAAGGCGGTCCTTTCGAGGATATTTTTGACATTTTCGAGCCTGATTTCGGAATTTTCGGTTTTAGTGGCTTAAAGTTCATAGTGATTAATACAGATCCAAAGCAGGCTGTGCTCGTTACTGAGAACACTGAAATAATGCTTAACCCTAAAGCTGTGGAGATTTTGGAAGAGAAAATTGTTGATGTTACTTACGAGGATATAGGTGGGCTCACTGAAGAAGTTAAGAAGATTAGGGAGATGGTTGAGCTTCCTCTTAAGCATCCTGAGCTTTTCCAGAGATTGGGCATCGAGCCTCCGAAAGGGGTTTTATTGCATGGTTCTCCAGGCACTGGAAAGACTTTGCTTGCTAAGGCAGTGGCTAACGAAACTAATGCTCACTTTATACACTTAGATGGTCCGAGTGTTATGTGTGTCGGTGGAGATACGGAAATATTGACTAATCCTGATGGGAGAAAAACTATTGCTGAAATATTTGAAGATGCAGAAAAAAATGGTAAATTAGTTGTTGAAGATAAAAATAAAAAAGTGATTGTTCCAGAAAATGAAATTAAGGTGTTTGCGATGAATGATAATTTTGATATAGTTACTGATAAGGTTAAAGCTATTTTGAAATTAGATGCTAGTGAAACTTATAATATAAGAACTAAGAAGAGGGGCAATTTTAAGACTTCTAAAAATCAGCCGTTTGCTACACTAGATAATGAAGGAAATATTGTTTGGAAAAGGGCTGAGGATTTAAACATTGGAGATTATATAGCAATAGCTGGAGAAATTAAAGCTAAAGAAAATAATCCAATAATTAATTGGTTTAATAAAATAAATAAAAAGAATTTCTACACTGAAATAAATGGCAAGGATGTTAACTTATTGAAATTAAATGATTTTAGTAATATAAATAACCTGAAGTATACTAGTTTGCCTAAAAATATTAAGTCTGCTAAAGTTATAAAGCCAATTTTTGAAATAACTCCTAATTTTATGGAATTTGTTGGTGCAATATATAGTGATGGTTGGATTAGCAAAGATTCTGTTGGTATTGCAGATGAGAAGAAAGAGTTTAGAAAAAGATACAAAGAATTGTTTACTGAGTTATTTGGAATTGATTCTGGTAGAATAGAAGAAAATAATAATAAAGGCAGGGGTAAAGTTGTTGTTTACTCTACTGTACTTGCTGAATATTTAAATCAAGGTTTTGATGTAGTAAAAGGTAAAAAGCCGTTAGATCTAAAATTAGCAAACTGGATATTTAAGTGCAATAAGGAATGCATAGCTGCTTTCTTAAGGGGTTATTATCACGGAGATGGAACGCAAGGTTGGGAGAAATCAAATTATCCTAATCCTGTTTTTTATTCTAAGAATAGGGAATTTTTGAAAGACATACAAGTTTTATTGCTTAATTTAGGCATTGTGTCAAAGATAGAATATCATAAGAATAAGTATGGGGATATGTGGAAGACAGTCATCTTAGATACTGAAGGAAGAGAGAAGTTTTATGAATATATAATTAAAGATTTTAAGAATTCAGTTTTCAAAAAGTGGTTTAGTTCAAGAGAAAGAAGCGGTTCTTCAGAGATTTTGCCTCAATTAAATAACTTATTAAGTAGGCTTAAGAAAAATTTATTATTAACTTACGGAAAAAACTTTAATGAAGAAGCTACTGAAAGATATATTTCCGGTAGGGATAAGTTGACTTTTAGGAAGGCAAGATATATCTTAGATGAATTTAAAATTAGGTTTGGGGTAATTAGGAAAAAGATTGGTGTTAAAGATTTTAATAATATAAAAAAAGATTTGGATTTGTTGGAAAATATATCTTCTGGTAGGATAAAGTGGGATAAGATTATTTCGGCTGAAAGAACAGGACCATCAACATTGTATGATTTTACTATGGAAACTTATGGCAATTTCTTGGGTGGAAATCCTCTGACTGTTTTGCATAATTCAAAATATGTTGGGGAGGCGGAAAAAAGAATTAGGGATATTTTTGAAGAGGCGGAAAAAAATGCTCCCTCAATTATTTTCATAGACGAGATTGATGCTATTGCAAGTAAGAGGGAAGAGAGTTATGGTTAAGTGTAGCGAAGGGTTGTTGCGCAGATTTTGGCGACTATGGACG
>CAYJAX010000084.1:0-3887 GCA_964368545.1 Candidatus Woesearchaeota archaeon
GGCTTCTTCTAATGCCTTGTAAGCCATTGCCTTGAATCTCTTTGGTCCGAATCTTTCAAAACCTCCTATTAAGTTTCTTGCTACTGTTGCAGCATCAAGATATGGATTTTCTATTTCTACAACTTCCAGCTCTGGATTTTCTAGGCTGAATTTCGTCCTTAATGATTCTGTAATTTTTTTAATGTTTGCTCCTTTTCTTCCAACTATAAGTCCTGGTTTTGAAGTATAAACGCTGACCTTCTCCCCAAGTGGAGTTCTCTGCATTTTAATATGGCTGCAGCTATTCCTGCCAAAGACTGAGAATACGTATTTCTCAATTTGTTTCTCTCTAAGCTTTTGTGCTACTATCTGTCTTTCTATCATTCTTAATCTCCTTTGCTCTAAGTTCTATGTGTGTATTTTTTCTTTTCATTCTTCCTTTCCTTCCTGATCTCCACCTCTGTTCTCCCTTGTTTGCTTTGGCAAATACGACAACAAGATTCTTTGTGTTCATTCCTTTGTTGTTGGCATTTGCTTGAAGGCTTTTCAGCAGCTTCAAAAAAACTGCGCTTGCATTTTTAGGATAGCTTCCTGGACCTATCCCTCCTTTTTTATGCCCCAAATCGAAATTGAATCTTCTTACTGGGAGTGCTCTCTTTTGTTCCATAATATCATTAAGTAATAGTTTAGCATCTTCTATATTCATTCCTCTTAGGCTGTTGCATATCTCGATTGACATTTTAGTTGACACGTTGAGATTCCTGCAATCAACTTTTGCGTGTTTTTCTTCTTCCATTTTTTTATTTTACTGACATTGCAGCACTGGATTTTGTTGCTCCTATTCCTGGTGCTGAGTGCTGGACTTTCTTTCTTGTAACTGCAAATTCTCCTAAATAGTGCCCTATCATGTTTTCAGCTATGTTTACTGGGACGAATTCTTTGCCGTTGTAAACGTGGACTGTAATGCTTACCATTTCAGGTAGTATGATAAGGTCTCTGCAGTGGGTTTTTACTATCTTACTGATTTTTCCTTCTTTTAATTTCTTGATTTTAAGCAATAATTTTTTCTGCTGTTCAGATAATCCCCTATTTAACGATCTTCTCTGCCTTGAATTAACATGTGAGATTAATTCTTTGTAGCTCATGTCCTGGAGCTTTTTTATTTCAAATCCTTTGAATGTGAGTTCTTTCTTCATCTTCTTCTTCCAGTCCTTCTAGCTCTTACTTGTCCCACTTTTCTTCCTGGAGGAGCATGCCTTGGTGCTACAGATGGTTTTCCCATGTGCCTGCCTCTTCCGCTTCCGAACGGATGTTCTACTGCATTCATTGCCACTGCTGAGGTTATTGGGTAAAGTTTTCCTCTTGCTCTCATAGAATGCCATCTTTTTCCTGCTTTCACAAATGGCTTGTCTGTTCTTCCTCCTCCAGCTACTGTCCCTATACTGGCCATGCAGTTCAAGCCGAATATTTTTTCTTTTTTTGATGGCATCATGACTACTACTCCGTCTTTTGTCTTTGAGAGTATTTTAGCAAACGTTCCTGATGACCTCACAAATCTTCCTCCATCACCCTTCACTGACTCTATATTGTAAATTGATGTTCCGTCAGGTATTTCCCTGATTGGTAGCGTATTTCCGGTCTTTACTTGTCCTTTGTTTCCTATGAATATAGTGTCTCCTACAGCTATTCCTTCTGGTGCGATTATGTAAGATTTGTTTCCATCATCGTATTTTACTAGTGCTATTGGTGCGCTGTGTGCTGGGCTGTGTTCTAATGAAATAACTACGCCGAAATATGATTCCTTGTTTAGTATTTTGTTTCTCGCCTCTCCTTTATACCTGTGTCCCAGGCTTACATATCTTCTTGTTCCTCTCCCTCTTTTCTGGCTTGTTATTCTTTTTCCCATGATTATATATTAACTCCCATATTAGTCATCACATCTTCGGCATTGAACTCTTTGCTTAGCTTAACATATGCTTTCTTCTCTCCTTTCATTGATATCAGTGTGTTAACTTTGTCAACTTTTATGCTGAAAGCTTCTTCAACTGCTTGTTTTATTTGCTTCTTGTTTGCCTTCATGTCTACTATGAATGTAAGTTTGTTTTCTCTTTGCACAAGACCTACAGCTTTTTCATTTCCTACAGGATATTTTAGAACTGAATATGGATCTTTACTCATTATTTTTTCCTCCTGTAAATAGTTCTTCTCTGCCAATGATTTCTATTGCTTCTTTTGTCCATAAACAGTTTCTCAAATTATTATGCCCTAGAGTTAGCAATTTCACGTTAAGATTTTTAACATTTGTGATGTCAAAGCCAGGCATATTTTTAGCTGCCTTAACTAAGTTGCATTCTTTGCTTACTATTATCAATGCATTCTTTTTGTACCTGTATCTCCCTCTTCCTCTTGATTTTGCCTTTCCACTTTTATTTCTTTTTATGCTTTCGGTTCCTATTCCTATTTTTTCTAAGATTTTTTTCAGCTCTTTTGTTTTTTTTATGTCTTCCAGCTTGTTTTCAATTACAGTCATTCTGTTATTCATTGCTATTCCAGATAGTGCACTTCTTAGTGCTTTTCTTCTTTCTTTTTTGTTTATTTTTTGACCCCATATTTTTGTAGCTTTTGGGGGATGTGATCTTCTGCCTCCTCTTGTTCCTGGTGCTAGCGCTCCAACCCATCCGAACTGCATTCCTCTTCTCCACATTGTCTTTCTGGGTGCTCTCGATATTCCTTTGCCGTATGCACCTTTATAGTCTCTTCTTCTTCTTGATAATTTGGCACTTACACCCTGCCCTGCTTTTGGCATGCTTCCGTATTGTTTTCTGTTGTGGCTTTCTATTGCAATTACTGCTCTCTTTATTATGTCAGGCTCGTAAATTTCTCTGAATTGTGGTGGAAGTTCTATAGTTCCTGTTTTATTTCCTTCAACATTTAACACATCTAACCTCATTGCTTGCTCTCCTTGCTTACATAGGATAAATCTACGTTCATAACTTGCTGTCTAGTCCCTCTTATCGGAGTTGTCATTGTTATCATCCTTTTTGCTGGTCCTGGGACTGATCCTTTTATTAGCACGTAGTCTGTTTTTAATAATCCATAATGTAAAAAGCCTCCTTTCTGGTTTATTTTTTCTGGGTTGCTGTCTACTAGCACTATGTCTTTGTTATATTCTGTTCTTAGGTGATAGCCCATCTTTCCTGGTGCAGGTACTCCCCATAAGATTTTTCTTGGTATTAGCGGCCCGTATACTACTCCTCTTCTCTTCTTTTCTGCTTTGTGGGATCTCAACTCAACGCCATGTCTCTTTACTACTCCTTGGAATCCTTTTCCTTTTGTTACTGAGTGCACATCTACTTTCACTCCAGTTTTTACTATGTCCATTACTCTTATTTCTTTATCCATAAGGTTCTTTGCATATTCAAGTTTTGATTTTATATCGTTTCCCCCTATTGCCAGCTCGAAGATTTCAGGAGTTTTTTTTCCCATGCCTGATTTTTGTGGTTGTGTGTACACATTTACTCTTATGTCATTATAGTCTGCAATGTTTTTTTCTGCTTGGCTTATTGTCAGGTTTTGTTTCTTTGGCATATTTATTGTTCTGGACATTTCCTTATTCAATTTTGAATTCACTATGTCTCCTGCTGCTTTCCATCCGTAAGCATCTTTTTTATAGAGCCTTATGGAATATATTTTTAGTGCTGGACATTCCAAGACAGTTACTGACCATGTTATTTCTTCGCCTTTGGTGCTTGATCCCTGTCTATTGTCTTTTAATACTACATGTGTCATTCCTGCTTTGTATCCTACAAATCCTAGTAGGTTTGTATTTTTTGTTTTTGCCCATGATTTTATTTTTGCGTATGGTCTTTTGGATTTCTTTCTAGGCCAGAACTGTAAGCTTCCATGTC
>CAYJAX010000085.1:0-3850 GCA_964368545.1 Candidatus Woesearchaeota archaeon
GGGGTGTAAGTACCAAGGCAACGAGGTATTTAGCCTGCAGTTACTAATAGCTCGAAGGAATGAACTACTAAATTCCAAAGCACAGGTTATCAATTCATTACTATAAATTTATTCCAGTTTGGGTTTAATACCCCGTAGCTTGCTACGATATTTTTCTATTTTCAGAAATTAAATTACAAAGGCGAAATGCCCCACAGCTTGCTGTGAAGTGAGCGAAGCGAACGATGGGATAGCCTTTGTCAAAAGTTCGTTTTACTTTAGGAAATTTACAAAATTAATTTTTTTAAAATCATTAGAATTATAATATTCTGAACTTACGAGAGAAAATTCACTAAAAAATAGAATTATGCAGTTCTCTTAAACGTTCACTATCATACTTTAAACCAGAAATACAGAGTCAGAGACTTGGACTCCCCTAAACTCTCTGGGGGTTTTAACGGCGGAACAGAAATATCATCAACACTCAGAGACACGGCCCTAGTAAAAATGTTTCTGTCAGCAGGAAGTTTAGTGTCTAGAAAACATTTCTTTTTTTCATTCTCTATCTCACTGCTTCCAGGCCCGCTAACGCCGTTGCAATCCTCACACAGGACACCGCTATTTCCAGGATCGCACTTGCCTTCAGAAGTAGAATCCCCTTTACCGTACTCGCAGTCAACTAAGAAACCATTTTGATTAATGCTGCACAATCTAATTCCGTGCCCCCATGGAAACAAAGGAGGCGAGTTTTTCTTTATGAACTCATTAATGCACTCAGCTCCGTGCTTAGTCTCAGATCCTACTTCAATGCTGCCTCCAAGAACACACTTCCTGAAATGATTGTCGTTTTGAGCTTGCTTGATTATGGCATCCATCGTAAGCTGCAAGTCATCAGGAACTGAGCCTGTGTCTCTGGAAACAGGAATTACAGCTATTATAAAACTAAAAACGATTATTATGGATATTATAGCTTCCAGAATTTTCAAAAAACCTTTCTTGTTCATTACCATACCTTGATGCTCACCTGCACAGGAATCTTTTCCCCATCATCTGTAAGAACAAAACTATTAAACTGCCTTGCAAAAACATTAATATTTGGAGGAGGTACTATTTCTCTCGGAAACCTGAAACTTATCCTGGGGCTGAAGCCTATCGGTGTTGATATATCTATTGCAAACTCTTTAGACTCTGGAAATCCCCACTTTTCTTTCACGCAGTCATAGCCTTTCTTGTTGCTGCAATCATCAAAATTTTTCAGATCAACAAACTTGTAAATAGAAATGCCGTCTAACTTTTCTTTTATTCCGACACTATACTCTGCTTTGCATGCATCATTTTCCTTCCAGTCAACACTGCCTGCATCTTCTTCCTTAAGCACTACGCATGATCGCAGATAACCATCTTCTTCATAAAGCTGCTGGGAATCTTTAAGCTGTGAAGGATTAATAAGATTCATAAACTCCTTAGAGAATAACAGGACATATTTAGTTTTCACATCTTTCCTAATGCTCGCCTTTAGAGCGATCTTGTTATCTGAAGTTTTAGAGAATACTATGCCGTAATCATCAAGCTCTGGGCTTCTGAGTTCTGGCATCGGAACGCAACCTGCTGGAGAGCCAAGACACCTCAAGACTTCACAGAAAGGCACAAGCTGTTCCTGGATTCCTAGAAGACACTCTGCACCGCTCCTTGGGAGAGGATTGCTCTCGATTTCCTTTCTTTTTCCATCCGGAGCATCTGGATCATCAATTTCATTCAGGAGAGGAATATAAAACATCTCAATATTGTTTTCAGAAATTGATTCAATAGCAAAAGCTTGATTTGCGTCGCTGCTGCTTATATATTCAGCCTGTGTAAGAAAAAGAGTGCGCTTCTCAGGAACATTCCCTTGGGAGTGTCTGGTTTCTATAACAGCCTGCGCACCATCCTCGCCCCGTATTCCTGTTATGTTAAGATAAGTATCATCTAGAACAACGCTTAAAATTCCTTCAAGCTCTTCAGTTTCGCTGCCTTGGGAACTGCCAGGTTTTTTAGACTCTAGAGTTTCCATGAATATTGGGATTTTAGTTATCTCCCAGCTAACATGATTCTTCATGTTGTCCTGGACAATATTAATCAAAGTTTCAGAATCAAAAACAGGAGTAACTCCAGGCTTGAATAACACGAAGATAGAAAGCAGGCTAAGCAGAAACAAGCCTATACCTATAACCCATTCAATCTCGTGACCTATTGCTTTCTTGTCAAACATCTTTCCTTTTGAAAATCCACTCCTTTCTAAACAATAAAATTACTGCAGCGCCAGAAACAGCAGGCTGGACAATACCAGCAAGGGTTGTAGACAGCAGATAGCCAACAACAACCATAATTAAAGAATGCTTTAGGCCAGAAATATAGTCTCCTTCAGAAAACTTTCCGAGCATCAGTCCAGCAAACAATCCCTGAATAATTATTGTGGCAGTAAATATAGGGCCAAATGCTATGTTACTTCCAGATCCTCCGCCAGCGCCAAGGCTTGAACCCAGACCGCCAAGACCTTGGCCGATTTCTCCGCCTATAGAGCTAAGCTTTGGAATCAAGTAAACCTGCATGATTATCATTATAATCACAAAAACAAAGAATATAATGTATCCTTGAACTGTCTGGGAATACGAGTTGCTCTTTCTTTCATCCTTAACTTTTTTAACTTCCAAAACAGATGAAGTTACTGCCTCAAGAACAGCGCCCATATCTCCGCCAGACTTCTCAGCCTGTATAACTATAGTAACGCTCCTCTTAATAACCTCGTTTCTCGTGTCATCAGCAAAAATAGTCAAAGCGTCATGAAGAGGATAACCCCACTCCAGCTGATTAGCTAACTTTTTGATATACGGGGTGAGTGCTCCAAGATTAGTATCAGAAATGTGCATTATTCCTTGAGGAACATTAACACCTGACCTAACTGTCTCAACCAGGCTTCTCACAAATTCCAAAAACTTAATTTCAAGCTCTTTCTGCCTCTTATTCTCATTAAGCACGTCCATGAAGAAATTAATTCCTGCTATCAGAAGACCTATAACAAAAATAGGGCTAAAATACCAGGCTTTAGGGCCAAATTTTCCAGAAAAACTAAAGAAGAGTATAAAATCTAATAATACTATCAACAAACCGACAGTCATTCCGATATAGTGTTTAAGCTTTAGTTCTATTTTCATAATCCTTTTTGTGAAGAGCTGATAAAAAACATGAAGCCTATATTCAGCAGCGGCAGAATACCTAAAATACCAATCCAGGCTGCAGTTGTTACTGGCAGTCCAGCTATCTTACCTCCTATAGAATTTATGATTGCAAGAGTAATAAGTAATAATAGAGGTGAAGCTATGAGAATGGCAGTGTAGACTTCAGAATAAGTTGCCAGAGCCTCTACCTGTTTTTTTCTATCGAGTTTGTAAGTGTTAAGCGTGTCTGCAGCTTTTTCCTTAAGATAGTCCTTTAAGTCTCCGCCAGTTTCTATTGTGGATATCATGCCGTTAAGAAGCTCCTTAAGTTCCATGCTAGGAGTTGTAAAAGCTACATTCTTCAACGCATTAGTCAGATTATAGCCGAAAAGATTAATGTAATTCATTATCTTCTTAAACTCCTTCCTTAGCTCAGGATATTCTGCAGAGTCAGCGATCAGCTCAAAAATACTTACAGGCTGAGCACCTGAACCAGCAACAGCACTCATGTGCACCAATGCGAAAGGAAGCTCTAGCTTTATCTTTCCTGCTTTGCCGCGGAGTAAGCTCGCTGGATAGAAATAAAAACCCACAAGTGTAGCTATGGTACCTAAGATAGCTATAATAAATATCAAAACAATGTTCAGCTTGAATAGATCGGAAGAGCACACGTCTGA
>CAYJAX010000086.1:0-3816 GCA_964368545.1 Candidatus Woesearchaeota archaeon
AAGGATAAAGTTAAAGGATATTAAAAAAGAAATTGGAAAAGTTGTTAACTTAATAGAGTCAACTAATGTAACAAAAGTAAGTGTTGCTCTGCCTTTCTACTTTGCATGCAAGAAAGCTCGTAAAGACGGAGTGAAAGTTATAATGTCAGGCTTAGGCAGCGAGGAAATCTTTGCAGGCTATCACAGGCATAAAGAGTCAAACGACGTGAATAAAGAATGCCTGTCAGGACTAATGCACATATACGAAAGAGACACATATAGGGATGATGTTATAACAATGCACAACAGCATAGAATTAAGAGTCCCATTCCTGGATAGAGAATTAATTAGTTACTGCCTCAGCCTAAACCAAGAATATAAATTAGGCAGATTTGACAAGCAAGTATTGAGAGACGCAGCTCACGAGTTAGGACTAAATGAAAAATTTGCATACAGAAAGAAAATAGCAGCACAATACGGAAGTAACCTCATGAAAGCAGTTGATAAACTGGCAAGAAAATACGAAAACAAGTCAAAATACCTTGAACAATTTTATAAAAAACCAAATGTTAAATTAGGAGCACTCTTCAGCTCAGGCAAAGACAGCTGCTACGCAATGTGGATCATGAAAAAGCAAAATTACTCAATAGAATGCCTGATAACACTAATGAGCGAGAACAAGGATTCTTACATGTTCCATACACCAAATACAGAATTTGTAAAAGAACAATCAGAAGCGATGGGAATACCACTAGTTTTGTGCAATACTGAAGGCGAGAAAGAAAAGGAACTTGAAGATTTGAAAAAAGCATTGGTTAAAGCAAAAGAATTTTACGGGATAGAAGGAATAGTATCCGGAGCATTATTTTCCAATTACCAAAGGGATAGAATAGAGAAGATTTGCGATGAGCTCGGCTTGAAAGTATTTACTCCATTATGGCACAAAAAACAAGAAATGGAGTTAAGAGAACTGATAAAGGAAGGATTTGAAGTCATAATAAGCAGTATTGCTGCTGACGGCTTGGGAGAAGAGTGGCTTGGAAGAAAATTAACTATAGAAAATGTAGATTTATTAACCAAACTTAAAGATAAATTTGGCATACACATTGCCGGAGAAGCCGGAGAGTACGAAAGTTTTGTAGTAAACGGACCAATGTTTAATAAAAAAATAATAATAAAAGACGCAGAGAAAATTATGAACAGCGAATATTCAGGAGTATATAAAATAAAAACTGTGTACTTAAAATAATTTATATAATTTCGGTAGAAAACATGAAAAGAAAAAAATGTGAAGAATGTGATGGAAAGATAATAAGAAAAGAAGTTGAAGTAATAATGTATGGAGTTACTTTATGAAAGTTTTTAGCTGATGTGTGCAATAATTACGGAGAAGAAGTTTTTGATGAAAAGGTTTCAGAAGAAATAGATAGAATAGCAAAGAAGAAAGGACTCTGGGGTTTAGCTAAGAAAATAAAAGTTGTCAAAATAGTAACTCTATAGCTGTCAGGATTCCAAAGGTTGTGTCAGAATTTAGGGGTTTAAGAGAAGGAATGAAGCTATAATTCATCAGAAAAAGATAAGATAATAATAGAAACTTGAATTAGTTTTAGATAAATATTGCAATCATCAAAATTATTTGTTTTTCAAAAAAAACAATTTTACAAACTTCTATTAAAATGATAAATTAAATATTGCCTTTTAGTCCCATACTAATTTTTTGGCGATAAATATATAAACGTTAATGACTTATTCATATTATGAAATTAACTGCAATAATAAAGAAAGGAGAAAAACAATACGTAGCTTTATGCCCTGAAGTGGATGTTGTCAGCCAAGGTAAAACAATAGAAGAAGCACTAAATAATCTTAGAGAAGCTGTTGACCTACACGTGGAAATTATGGGATTGCCTGAAGGCGTGAGTAATGAAGAAGCAATGATTACTAGTATAGAGGTTACAAATGGGGAAAAAGCTTCCGCGGTTATCAGGTAATGAAGTAATAAAAGCCCTTGCTAAAAATGGTTTTCAACCGATACGCCAAAAAGGAAGTCATGTTATCTTAGTAAAAG
The DNA here is from genome assembly GCA_964368545.1 of Candidatus Woesearchaeota archaeon. Lineage (GTDB taxonomy): Archaea > Nanobdellota > Nanobdellia > SCGC-AAA011-G17 > GW2011-AR18 > GW2011-AR18. The sequence goes on from CAYJAX010000086.1 coordinate 2,048, forward strand.
AAACGCCAGAATGTAAAATATCCACAGTTGTTCCGTTACATAAAGAGCTTGATAAAGGAACACTTCTAGAAATAATACGTCAAGCAAAACTCAAAAGAGATGAATTTATAGGATTACTATAACCAATAATAAAAACTTGAATTAATTTTTAAAGTAGTTTTAGATAAATATTGCAATCATCAAAATTATTTGTTTTTTAAAAAAAAACAATTTTACAAACCTCTATTAAAGTTCAAGCTAGCTAAGACACAAAACTTATGAAAGCCTTCTGAAAAATAAATGTTACAACAATAAAAGTTATAATCCAATGACCAAAACCAAAAACTGCCATAACATGATAAATTCCGCAGCAACAATCAATCAAACTAACCATGCTGCCGCCTATCAAAGTAAAAAACAAGCCCTTAACTAGCAGGTATAGCCCCATAATAAGTACTAAACTTTTCGGCAAATAATCTATGAAAACTAAAGAAAATACAGCAACAAAGTCAGCAAAACCAAGAACTTTTACAAGCATAAGCCAAAAGCCATAATTTAACTTTATATTATTTGTTGTATTACAAAATCATAATTGCTTATAGTTACTTTCAAAAAAAGAAATTAAATCCTTAAGCCTATCTAAGTTATTATTCAACTCTCCCTGAGGAGTATTTTTCAACTTGTTTATATTAACATAAGAATCAGGTATCTCTTTCTCCAGCCTAAAAACATGCTTCTCAGAAGGCTCATTCCTTAAAAGCCCCTCAACAGCATTAATAATATTTTTTATATTGTGATTAAACAACTGTTCTTTCTGTATATTTGTAATACTCAAGCCATCATTCTCCAACTTCTTTTCTGTTTCGCCTGCAACAATCTTCAGTTCAGACAATCTTCTAAGCACTTCAATCATCAGATAGAAATAATCTGAAACGTAGTATATAAAGATTGTTGTAGCATTACCTGTATTTTTTTAGATTATCTGAAACAAGCCTAGAAATATCAATTTTTGAATATTTATTCTCAACAGTATTACTAGTTATTATAGACCTAACTTCTTTTCTTAGAATCTTGAGAACTTTTCTATCGCAAAACAAGCCATGAACTGCGATTATACTAATAGACTTAGGCTTTAATTTTTTAATAATTCTCACAGCTTTAAGAATAGTATAACCTGTAGAGATAATATCATCAATTATTATAACCTCCCTATCTTTAATATTAATACCAGAAATATCAGAAGTTAAGCTTATCTTTACATTCCTTGAACTAAACCTGCTTTTTTTAAGTATGGCTGCAGAAGCATCAATACTTTTTGCTATATTCTCTGCCCACTGATAGCTCTCAGAATCAGGTCCTATAATCCCAGGATTAGTGAAATTTCTTTTTATGTAATCCTCAATCAATGAGTTTATTGATAACCTAACTGCCTCGCACTTAAAGACTTCTGAAAGAGACTTAAACCTGTGCAAATGAGGATCAACAGTTAAGACTTCATCTGCAACACTCAAAAGCCTTCCAACTATCTTACTAGAAACTGCCTCACCCTGATTAAACATCTTATCCTGCCTGATATAAGCCAAATAAGGAATTACAAGAATCAATTTCCTGCAACCTAGATCTTTAGCAGCGTATGAAGCAAGCAATAGTTCCAGCAGTTGATCATTGCAAGGATGAAGAGTCTGGAACAAAACAACAATTTTATCTTTTATTTCAGCATCAAACTTAACATAAAGCTCGCCGTCAGGAAATTTACTAACTCTTAATTCTGAATACTCACAGTTCAATAT
>CAYJAX010000087.1:0-3676 GCA_964368545.1 Candidatus Woesearchaeota archaeon
CTTGTGTTTAAGTCTAAGGAAAACGTGTTCCCCGAGCTTGAAGCAGTATATATCTCTGCTCCATTAGGAGTTTTTATTAAACTCTCTTCTCTTCTCTCACGAATTTCGAAAAGTCTTTTATAGACAGTTGGAGTTACTTCTTTCTTTTCTTTTAGTTGTTCTTCTATACTGAGCGGCGGCACTACTGTTTCAATACTCTCTTCACCCTTTACATCTCCGTCACCGCCACCTCCTCCGCCACTCCCGCCACTTTCTCCACCTCCAGGCGAGCTTATAGTGACAGTTCTTGTTGCACTTGAGTTTTGGTTGTTGGCCTTGTCAGTAACAGTGACATTGTATTTGTATGCTATGTAGTCAAGACCGCCAAACCTTGTAGTTACATTTGAATTTGAATTGCTCATACTGTAATTAGACTTGTTCAGCAAGACATCATTACTATTAAACAAATTGAACGATATATTTGCTGTGTTAATTTCAGTGACTGAAGCATTTACACTAAATGCATTTTCAGACAAGCTTGCAGAATCAGACGGAGTTCCTGAAGCGAATTCCACAACAGCAAGCTTGGTATCAATAATTATTGTTCTTGTCTCTGTATTTGCAGTGTTGTTTCCCAAGTCAGTTATTGTTACATTGTAATTATATGTGTCGTCTGTAAGTGAAAGGAAACTTCCTGTTGTGAGTGTTGTAAAATTAATTGTTTTATTAGAATTTTCATCAGCCATGGAGAATGTTGTAGAATTGACGCTGTCTGTTGAGTTTACTATAATAAATGTAATATTGCTTGGGTTTTCTTCTGTAACGCTTACGCCTGCGAAAATCCAGCTATTGCTTACATAAGTATTATTCGACTCTGTTGGTGATGTGAATGCTATAATGGGGTTTGTGCTATCTGGATCTCCTGCCTTATAGGTTGTAAATCCAGTAACAGTCATTGTGAAAAAGTTTGCATCTCCGTTAATGCTCTTATTTTTGCATATTGTTGAAGAGCATGCAATAAATGAATCCACATCATTCAGGTCGATTGACGCATTCGGTACAAAGTTCTCTGTTATGTTAAAGAAAGTCAAGTTTGCTGAAATGTTCAATTTTGGAATTAGCGTGGAATTTACCTTAATAAGGCGATTGCTTATATTTATGGCTGAAGAGATATTCATAATATATGACAAGTTTGAAGTGAACTCTATCCTGCCTACATCACGCTTCCAGATAGTCAGGTTGAAAGATCCGTTTATTGAAGGCTTGTATGTAGCTAAAGAATCATTAAATGTGCTGCCAAAAATAATCTCAAGTCTTGAAGTTGTCGCATTAACTATTCCAGTTGACCAGTTTAGGTTTGTTATGTTGAAGCTTGCGTTAGTGTAAATCCTGATCTCGTCACCGCCTCTAAGAGTAATGTTCTCAAACGTAAAAGATGAATTTGCAAAAGGCTTGAAAATTGAATTATTGACAAAGTGAGTATTATTAAATTCAAAAGCCTCAGATATTGTTGCAATATTATTTCTTAAGTCTAAAGCTATAAAAGTTCCATGTTCTGCTCTGCTGCCTGTAGTAGTTCCTCTCGTAACTTTAGACTTGAAAATATCTATGCTTGAATAGTTATAGTATAATGCTATACGCCCGCCCGAACCGCTTCCACCTGCTCCTCCACTGGCTCCTCCTATAGCCGAGAAGTTTCCACCACCTGTCAAATTATAAGCGTATACAAGTATGCTACCACCAGAACCACCACCAGCGTCACCACTGCTTCTTGGCTTTGCACCGTCAGAATAGACCACGCCATCAAGTAAAAACTTGTTTGACACATTTAAAAAAATAAAACCTCCTCCAGACCCACCTGTGTCAACAACTGAAGCAGATCCTCCGCTTCCTTTATCTTTCGGCTCAAATGGGTTTCCGTAATATCGCCCGGCATTTGTAGAGCCTGTTCCTCTACCACCATAGCCAGCACCAAAAGCGCCACCTGAAGGGCCAGCACCAGGACCAGTACCTACACCGCCTGTTCCACCAGTAAAACCCCTACCAGTTGCATTAATTTCTGAAGTTGAATCTACGGACAAGTTTCTTACAGTAATATTAATATTTGAAGTTATTTTAGAATTATACAGAGAAAAATCTAAAGATTCGTTGTATAAATGAAGAACGCTTATATTCAATAGCTTGTTGTTTGTGATCATGATATGATTTGTTGCATTGATAGTTGCATTAGTGTTTCCACACTCCATCCTGAAATTGCTCAAGAAGTTGCTTATGTTCGCGCCTGTCTGGAACATTTCGCTTATCATTATATTCTTTATTACAGGTCTGCAGAAGAGGAATGATGTTCCGTCGAAGAAGAATCTGTTGTCTAGCTTGAGCACTCCTCCGTTGTCTATTGTCGTGTTTGCTGTTGAGAATGTTACGTTGCTGAAGGTTGTCAGGTTGAATGTGCTGTTCCAGTTCCAGTTGTATATTGTTGCGTTATTGTTGACCTGGTCTATAGTTATGAAGCTTCCCACACTAGCATATATATCTATATACTGCCCATTCGTTGCTATCTTGTTTCCTTCTGCTCTTGAGATTGAGAAGTTCATGTTTGTGTAGTTGTAGTAGATTGCGATTCTTCCTCCTGCTGCTTTGGAGTTTCTGCTCGGCCCACCTATAGCTGAGAAGTTTCCACTGCCTGTTAAATTATAAGTGTATACAAGTATGCTACCACCAGATCCACCGCCAGAATCAGTTGATGTGCTTGATGAGGCTTCTCCATCTGCTAATATAAATCCATTGAGCAAAAAATTATTGGATACATTTAAATAAATCAAGCCTCCTCCTCTTCCTCCAAATGCGCCGGAAGCACTAGTGCCTGAACCGCCGCTTCCTAGGTCTAGCGGTTTAAGAGGATCTCCGTAAGTGTTGCCGCAGGATGTGAAATCTAATTTGCATCCTCTTCCTCCATACCCTCCACCCATTGACTCTCCAGTAGCCCCTCCAGGTCCAGCACCATTTCCTGTACTGCTATTATATCCCTTTAATGTGGAATTAAGTGATGATCCTGCATCGATTGTAAGATTTTTCAGTGTAAAATTAATGTTGCTTGATATAGTTGTTCCTTCAACAACAAGACTTAAGGTAGTATTATAAATATTCAAGAAACTGAAGTTCATTAATTTATTATTGCTTATTATCATATCGTCTGTAACATTTAGTGTGACATTTGTGGAACCGCAGTTAATCCTAAAGTTTGATAGGAATTTACTCATATTTGCATTCTGGTCTAGTTGACTTATCATTATATTCTTTATTGCCGGCCTGCAGAAGAGGAATGATGTTCCGTCGAAGAAGAATCTGTTGTCTAGCTTGAGCACTCCTCCGTTGTCTATTGTCGTGTTTGCTGTTGAGAATGTTACGTTGCTGAAGGTTGTCAGGTTGAATGTGCTGTTCCAGTTCCAGTTGTATATTGTTGCGTTGTTGTTAACCTGGTCTATAGTTATGAAGCTTCCTACACTAGCGTATATGTCTCTATACTGCCCGCTTGTTCCTATCTTATTTCCTTCAGCCCTAGATCTTGAGAAATTCATATCTGTATAATTGTAGTAAACTGCGATTCTTCCTCCTGCTGCTCTTGAGTTTCTGCTCGGCCCACCTATAGCCGAGAAGTTTCCACCACCTGTCAAATTATAAGCGTATACAAGTATGC
>CAYJAX010000088.1:0-3661 GCA_964368545.1 Candidatus Woesearchaeota archaeon
GAACAAAAAACATTAGATGGTTTAGCAATAGCTGGAGAAAGAGTAATGCAAGAAGCTGAAAAACTCAAAGGACAGATAATCACTTTAAAGTTACCTGAAGATTTAACTCTTGATAACGTTGTTGCTTATGTGATGGGAATAGAAAAGGAATTATCTAGACTAGGCATAATAACTTGTGCTAGTGGTGGCTCTGTTTTTCCTCCTTACGGACTTTATCCTGACGTTAAAAATTATTTGGGCTGGCAAAGCCATGTAAGTGAACAACTATTAAGAAGAGAATATTTCTATGATTTGCTTGCTGGAAGACATTATAATCCTGCAGGAAGAAAAATTGCTGTTCGCCAAACAGTAAATACTAACAGTGAAGTACTTTGGGAAGTTATTGAATTATGTGGCGGAGAAATAGTTGGGTCACTAGAAGAAGCAGACACTGCTGTATATTTGGGAATGCGTTTTTGCGATCCTGACAACACAGAATACCCTCCATTATACAGTCGTATTCTCCCTTGGCTTCAGGAAGACAGAAGCAGAGCAGCATTAGTTCTTTATAGTGGAAGGGATGTTGATGTTTGTCGTGACGAAGATAGTTTACATACATTAAGCCGTTTAGCTAATGAAAGGATAAATATTTTATTCGTACCTCTAGGTGATATGTATAAAGGTAGAATATTCTTAACTTAATGTAAGTGATTGTAAAGTCTCTTTTGTGAAGTCTAATTTCAAGCTTTTAAGGCTTAAAACCTAGAGATATTCAATTTGTAAAGTCTGTTTTTCGCCACCAAAGTTGCGTTTGACAAACCACAGCTTTCTGTTCCCTTAGTTGTTCCCTTTGATTTTGACCATATCTATCAAATTTTGCAATATTAAGCGTTTTGTTCCCTTTGGAGCCTTACCTAAATAAGAATTTTTACAAAATTCAGTTTAAACGGAACTAAATTGTTTTTTAATAAAGTCCTTAATGTCGCCCCTCAGCAAAATTGAAATGCCGTATTTGGCATAACTATTTCTCAAATTATTGTCAGTCAGAACGAGATGCGCCCTCTTTCCATACTTTTTCTTGAACAAGTCAAATTTTTCATCTATCCTTCCTTTATGATTTCTCAAATTTTTTCCAGTTTCAATCTCTAAAGCGATCTTCAACTTATCCTTATTTTCAAATATAATATCTGCTTCTCTTGTCTGGTAAGTGATGACTTTGTCAGTATATTTTTTAATTTCATCCAAGATAATAGAAACTAGAAAAGTATGCTCAACAGATTCAGGATGTCTAGGCTTCACATAATAGGAATGAGGTCCAGATTCAAGATTATGGGCTTTTTTCAAAACATATTCGTGATTATTCAGAACATTAACCTGTAGTATGGTTAATCCATTGGCTTCAATCACATTCCTACTTAAATCCAGCCCTGCTTTCTCGTCTATTTTCTTTGGCTTGCTTTCAGGAGACTCTTTGTTTTCTGCGTTTTTGATTGATTCATTAGGATTTGTTGTAATTAGTTTATGTTCTTCAGGAGAAGAAACAACCTCGAGCTCCTGATGCTCATTCTCTAGAATAAGAATTCCATGTCCTAAATTTGCAGAAACCAAATAATCTCTTTCAGTCTTGCTGAGATTAAAAACTTTCATTACATTTCCCATCACAGCAGGCCTTTGTCTTAGTAAGAAAGTGTAAGCTGTGTTTGCCAATACAGCATGGCCGGCCTTTGAACCAACCAAGTCAGCAACATCCTGTGTTATCATTAGCAGTCCAAGATTAAATTTACGGCATGTTTTGACAATTTCAAACACGTAGGAAGATTCTTCAGCTGTCTGCAAAATACTCCATGCCTCATCTATTACCAGTAATTTTCTTCTTTTGTTGTTCTTCATTCTCATAAAAACAAAATCCAAAATCAAAAACATTACAACTGGCTTTACCTGCTTCGGCATGTCCCCTATGTTAAAACACACAAAATTATTGTCAAAGTTTAGTCTAGTCTGTGTATCTAAAAATCCAAAGACACCATTTTTAGTATACATCTGAATCCTGTTCATTAATGCCCTATAAGTTACCTTTTCCTGCCTTACAGGTCTTTTTTCCAATTTCTGTAACATTTTAAAAAGATCAGACATTACAGGAGGCTGGTGGCTTTCATAATCATCCCTTGAAATACCATTGTCTTCATATGTCAAGTCTATTGCCTTGTCAAGAATTGACTGCTGCAGTTCATTTATATCACCAAGCATTATTCTGAACAAGTCCATCAGCGATAATCTTTTTTCAAGGTAATCGTGCCCCATCAAATCAAGAGGATTAATTATTGTCTTGGAATTTTTGGAAATTGTGACAGTTTCTCCCTTGTAATGTCCTGTTATCTCCAGATACTCTCCCTGAGGATCAATTATTATTATGTCACATCCATTCATGAATTGTCTTGATAGCATTAATTTTACAAAATAAGATTTTCCTGCTCCAGAAGAAGCCAGAACTACGCCGTTGTAATTTGCAAGATTAAATATATTTTTTATATAAGGTATCTTGTTTTTGTTTAGGCCTAATAAAATTCCATCATCTTCTATATCCAAGAAAGGACTTGAAAAAGGAAAAAATGCTGCAAGCCCTTCTGTATGTATATTCCTGTCAATTTTTAAGTTATTGTTTGCCAAAGGCAGTGTTGAAGTATAAGATTCCATTGACTGAAATGAAGGAACTTTGCTTTGAATCATTAATCCATCAAGATCAGCCTTTACTTTTTTGGCTAGCAATCTAACTTCTTTTTCATTTTCAGATTTACATAAGATATATAATGAAACATCAAACAGTTTCTGTCTTCCTTTTTGTAAATCTTCTAATACTTTCTTTGTTGAGTTAAATTTAATTTCTAAACTGGGATTTAGTATTCCTTTTTTAGAATCTGCATACAAATCTGCCTGCTGCTTCTGAAGATCCCTGTTTAACTGTATCATTGTGTCTTCTATTGGATAAGGCTGTACATGTATTGAAATGTCATACCTGTCGCCTGAAGATATTATTTTATCAAGAAAACCCATCTCAACTGAATGAGGATAACCTGTTACAGCAACAACCTTGTAAAACGTATTTTCTACTCTAAAAGAATCTGAATAAAAGAGTATTTTATCAGGCGAGAACATGAAATGGCCCAAGTCTTTTATTTCTTCATTCTTAGCTTCTTTTTCCTTGTTATGCGCTATATAAGAATGCAGTGTCTCTATTATGCTGTTGTCTTCAAGCCTTTTTACTTTCAGCCCTAATGCCTTTAATTTGTCTTCGCATACTTTTACCTGCATATCTAAATTGTCTTTTTCTCTGATTATTATATAGAAATTCCTGTTCAGTATGCCATTCTTAGTTATTAGCTCTTTAATGAATTGCTGATATGAATTATACAAATTACTAAGATCTTGTTGTGCAGTTTCTTTTATTTTGTTTTGAATTTGTTTTTCTGTATATTCAAAATGTTTATTCAAATTAATATTTGTGCTTGTTATGTGAATATGGACTGGAAAATCTAAAGAATTCAGGAATTTTTGAAATCCTAATATTATAGATTCTTTTTCATCCTCTGGCTTCAGCATAAAGTTCATTGGAATGACTTCAATTATTGCCAGTTTTGATTTAGACTGTATTATTTCACTATTTTCTATTTTCTTTATGTCTATG
>CAYJAX010000089.1:0-3562 GCA_964368545.1 Candidatus Woesearchaeota archaeon
AACTCAAAGTTCTATAGACACAACATCTACAGAATTAGACATACTAAAAGAACAGATAACTAATCTTCAAAGTAATGTTGAAGCTTTAGAATCCCAAGTAACACAGCAAGAAACAGAAATTAACAACCTAAAGTCAAGACAAACAGAAAACGAGCAAAGAATACAAGACCTGACTTTGAAAGTAGAGCTATTAGAATATAATATTTACACAAAATCCGAATTAGATAATAAATTGACAGCCATTGATAACATGATATCGCAGTTGGCTGTAAGGATTAAAAAAGTTGAATCTCAAATAGTTGAAATTTTGAAGAAATTAAAGGTTTTGGCCGAAGTTATGGTAAGATAATTATTGTTATCACTTTTATAGAAACAGAATAGTTTAAAATAATATTGGCTTTATTCTTTCTGCATGAGGACTTTCATATTATATTCTCGTCAGGGACAAACTAATGGAAATTTTAGTAATTTAAGAGATGCTGGTAGATTGGATATTGTTGCTCATTGTTTGACTTCTTCATTTTTCTTGTCTCATGCCTTAAGAAAAGATGTTGTTTTATATATTCTATTAACAGGCCCACCAAATCCTCCAGTTTGCATTAAAGCAGAAAGCATGAAGCTTCATGATGTCAGGAGTGATGAACAGACATGGAAAGATATATTAAAAAACGTGTTAAATAACAAGTCTCATCCAGGTTTCGAAATTTCTAAGAAAAGCTTTCAGGAGTTAATTAAGGAATTATCAAAGGATAATGATCTTTATGTTTTAGAAGAGAAAGGAGATTTAATTTATGATATTGAACTGAAAGATAATTCTGTTTTTGTAATTGGCGACCATGTTGGTCTGCCCAAGAAAGAGGAAGGCTTTGTTTTAAGATATGGAAAGAAAATATCTTTGGGAAAGAAGGTTTATCTCGCTGCTGATTGTATTACCATATTGAATTATATTATGGATAAATACTTATAAGTTCTTCATGAAGTTTTCAACTCCGATAACTTTTATATCATTTTTTATTTTACTAAAATCTCGATCGTCAGTTACTAAATTTTTTATGTTCATAATCTGTAGAGTAGCATAATGAATGCTGTCTCTTGGTTTTAAATCTGAATTTTCTAATACTTCTTTTGATATTGATAACATGATTCTATTTAGTTCTAAAAAATGTAAAAATTCTAGGTTTAATATAAATTCAGCTGCTTTTATTGAAGTTTCTTTTCCAAATAACTTTCTTATTGCCCATATAAACTCATCGTATGTCAAACATGAAGTGTAAATTCTTTTCGTGTTTAATTTCTTATTTATTTTTTCTAAATTATCACTTTCTTGGCTAAATAAGTATACAAAAAAATTTGTATCAAGATATATTAATTCATTCATTTTCTGAATATTCTTTCCTCTATTTCTTCTTCATATAGTTTACTCCAGTTGATTTTCTTGTAATCTTCCTTGGTAAAGCCGCCTTTTTTCTTTATCATTTCCTTAATTTCAATGAATATTTTTACGGGATCTTTTTTGGACACCTTTTTTATTGTTATTTTATCTTGTTCATGGTCGAATTCAATTAATTCTCCTGGAAATAGATTAAATTCGTCCCTTAATTGCTTCGGTATTACAACCTGTCCTTTTTTTCCTATCGTAGTTTTTATTCCTACCATAAGTTATACTTAGTATGACTTATATTTATACTTTTCCATTAGCTTTTTAAAAGATTTTCAACTTCTTCAAAAGATTGGACCCATGGTCTAGATAACTTTTGTTAGGACAACGGTTATGACGTCTCCTTGAAAAGTTATAATTTATTATACTTTGGGAAAACGTGGAGGAGATCCCCAGTTCGAATCTGGGTGGGTCCATTATAATTAACATTGCTGCTGAAAAGCAAATAATTTTTAACTTTGAGATAAATATCAATAATATATTCATAAATCATTACTTTCTATATTTTTGCATGAATATTCAAAGTTTTTTCAAATAATCCACTCAATTTTAATTCTAAAAATATTTACTTCTTTACAATTCTAAACTTCCTGCTTAAACCATAATTCATTCTCTCAACTGCATAATCTTTAATCTCATGCTTTTCAGCATAAATCCTAGCTTCTTCCAAGCTAAAAAAAGTCCTGCCTCTCTTTTTCCTGTTTCTTTCATTGCCTTTAGGAAGATATCTTCTCCTTCTTGTATGAATTTTCTTGCTCATCTGAATAAAAGACAAACATACAGTAATTTAAAAACTTGACGGTAAACTTTAAATATAGTAAAATGGCTATTCTCCTGATGAAAAAGAGGGGACAGGCAACAGCATTCATAATTATAGGAATATTCATTATCGTAATAGTTTTTGGCGTTATAGCTATTAAACAGGGATTTTTTAAAAATTTATTTGAAAAGATTGCAGAAGAAAGACAGACAATACCACTGCAGATAGCTCCAGTACAAGAATCCTTGAATAACTGCGTCAGAGACTTGGGAGTTAACGCACTGCAGACTATAGCGTTGCAGGGAGGATACCTGGACTTGCCCCAGAGCACAATACTGACAACAGAGTTCTCACCTTTAGACACAACACTAGATATAATACCTGAATCGGGCTTTAAAACTGCTGTCTGGTTCAGAGAAAAAGGAAACGGAATCCAAGAGATAAATGCTCCATCAAAAACAGCTGTTGAAGGCGAGATATCAAAGTATGTTGACAGGAATTTTGCTTCCTGCATATCCAACCTCTCTTACTTTGAGGACAGGGGCTACGACATATTAATTTCAGGAATTCCAAATACTGTAGCAAAAACATTTGACAATAAAGTAGAACTAAGCGTCAACCAGCAAATCAAAGTCAGCATTCTAGACAGCGAATTCAATCTAGTAAACCATAGAGCTGTCATAAAGTCAAGGTTCGGAGAACTCTACAACATAGCACATGAGGTATTTAGTGCCGAGAACTCTGGAAACTTCCTGGAAAACCAGACTATCAACATGCTGGTTGCCTACAATGATGAAGTTCCTTTTTCAGGCACAGATTTCTCATGCAATGAAAAAGTCTGGTCTGAATCTGATGTTTCAAGAAGGCTTAAGAACATAATATTCGAGAACATCGCTGCAGTGTCTGTCAAAGACACGAATATTGACTTAAAGAATGATAAGCTCAAGTACCTGGAGTTTGAAGCAACTAAAAAGCCGCACAAAGACGTCAGTGTATCCTTCATTTATATACCAAACTGGCCCACCCTAATAGACATCAATCCTTCAGAAGGCAACGTACTAAAGTCTGACCAGATAACTAAACGTGCTGGAGGTCCTGCTTCCTCATTATTATCATCAATATTCTGCCTTAATACTTACAGGTTTGTATATGACATTAAATATCCTGTCCTCATAAGCTTGAGGTCTCCAGAAGGAGAAATATTCCAGTTTGCAACACAAGTCATAGTAGACAATAATCAGCCGAGACAGAACATATTATCATCCATAGACATTCCAGACCCTTCAACTCCTCTGTGCCAGTACAAACAGAAAAAAGTAAAAGTTCATACAGCTACATTAGATACTTCAGGAGAAACAGTTCCT
>CAYJAX010000090.1:0-3547 GCA_964368545.1 Candidatus Woesearchaeota archaeon
ATTTCTGATAACCTAAAGAGATACTTACATCCTTTTTTACTCGTGTAATCTCAACAAAATTTTCTATGGATACTGATTCCCATACCATAATTATTGTTACTATACAATGAGATATAAATATTCCGTTTCACTCGCAAAACTTCGTATATCCCTAACGTTAAACTAAAACTTACAAAGTCCCGACAACGCAACAATGCACTCTTTTGGCTATTAATAATTATTTGGGATTTGATTAAGCTGAAAATAATTGTCTAAACTTGATTCTCATAAACTAATAAATATATTTAAAAATTGTAAAGTGTTTAGTAAACTTTAAAAGCAACATATAACTGCATTGAAATATGGAATGGAACAGAATAGTTTTCTCAATTATAATAACACTACTATATGTGCCTCTTGTGTTCATGGGAGCAAATGTATCATTCCCAGACATGCACTATCCTGTATACAACGAGTGTTATCAGCCTAAAGCAATGCCAGTACGTGCTGTGGATGAGAGTAACACAATAGAATATGAAAACTGCCAAAGAGAGTACCAGAAGAAAGTAGAAAATTTTGAAAAGGAAAAAAGGAAATACGACAGCTGGAAATACCTGTCCATAGTTCTGTTCAGCCTGATTATAATGGGAATAACGCTGTTTGTTAGACTGAATGACAGCATAATGTACGGCTTATTTGCAGGAGCAACAATAGCCACATTTATGGCTACAATAATCTACTTTTCAACAAGATCAAGGCTTGGATTTAGTGTATTAGTCCTAGTATTTATTGCAACATTGTACTTCGTTAATAAAATCATAAAAAGAAAATAGCGCATAAAAAATTTTAAAACTGAAGTCTGATACATTTATAACTACAAATAAAGCTATAGAAATGAGTTTTATTTTGCTATAATAATCTTTATAAACACTATGCTCTCACTTTTTAGAATGCCAAAGGAAAATACTAGTGCAGCAGAACTAAAGAAAAAGAAGAAAAAGTGGATACCTATATTTTCAGGCAAGGAATTCAATGAAAAGGAAATAGGAGAAACTTTTGTTGAAGATTCTGAAAAAGCTGTAGGCAAGACAATTGCAGTTAATCTAACGACAATGACTGGAGACCCGAAGAAACAGAATTTTAATATAACATTTAAGATAGTTGATGCAAAAGATAACCGTCTGAATGCAAGTATTACAGGATATTTCCTGCAGGTTGCTCAAAAGAAAAGGCTTTCAAGAAAGGACAAGGATAAATTAGAAGATTCTTTCGTGTACAAAACCAAGGACGGCATTGATATTGCAATAAAACCAGTTTTTATAACAAAATCTTTGACTTATCACTCAAAGCATACACTGATAAGGCACGAATCAAGAAAGATTTTATCTGAAATAGCCAAGAATACAGCTTTCACCCCTTTGATGAAGAGCATAATTGAAGGCAATCTGCAAAAAGACATGAAGAGTCAGCTTAAAAAAGTGTATCCTATAAATACAATATTAATAAAGGCTGCACTAATAAATAATTAAGCCTGAGTGCGTGAAATTCTAGTTGAAAGTTATAAATAATATTTAAGTGTAAATATAGATTTATGTGTGAGAACTTATGTAAGGAACATAAAAACTGTAATAATTGAAATATTATAAAATAATTATTTATTATGCACTTTCTGATATACTATCAACTTAGAAACTTTTTTAAACTAAACCTCTATTAAGAATATTTGTAAGCCACCGTAGCTCAAATTATCTGAATAATTTCATATAGGAGCAATGGCAGAGCAGCTGACTTGTATGCTGATCATATGATGCTGTTAGAAGCAAATGATCTTAAAGTGATCAGCAGGTTGGGAGTTCAACTCTCTCCGGTGGCTTTCTTACCATTAAGCATAGAGCCTTTTGCGTACACGCATGATATTAAGTAGGCTAGTTCTTTTGTAAAACAAATTATGGAAATATACAGCAAAAGCTACACTAATTTTGCAAACAAGGAAAGGGAAAGGCTTGAAGGTTGCAGTATAGGTGATAAGAATAAAGAACTGATTAAAGCCTTCCTAAACTATCTAGGGTCTAAAGGCTCAGGAGCTTACAGACAAGCGAAACTGTCTTTTCAATTAAGAAAAATAGCAGGAGCTTTAGGCAAGGATTTGGATCATGTTACAAGGCAGGACATACAGAGAATAGTTAACTTGTTTAATGATGAACCTAAATGGTCTAAGGCTACCAAGTCTGATTATAGAAGGGCAGTAAAGCAGTTCTACAAGTGGTTTAAAGATGAAGACCAAAGACTGTCTGCAGATGAAAGACCTGTAAGAGAAAGCACTAAACTATTGTATAATTTTTTAGAGAAAGACATACCAATAAAATATAAGAAGGACGAGATTGATCCGAGTTCAATAATTACAGATGAGGATGTAGATTCACTAATAAAGAATTGTAACTCAATTAAGGGCATTGCACT
This sequence comes from Candidatus Woesearchaeota archaeon, assembly GCA_964368545.1. Lineage (GTDB taxonomy): Archaea > Nanobdellota > Nanobdellia > SCGC-AAA011-G17 > GW2011-AR18 > GW2011-AR18. The sequence continues at coordinate 2,440 of CAYJAX010000090.1, forward strand.
GATAAGATTACTGCATGAAACAGGCATTAGAGTTGGCGAACTTCTAAACATGAAAATTAAAGATATTTACTTTAACTGCACATCTGCAAGAGTAAATGTCAACGGAAAAACAGGCATGAGAACTATACCAATAGCTACTTGCGTGCCTGTGCTCAATAGGTGGCTTGAAGTACATCCTTTCAAAAACCAAGCAGACTCATATTTATGGATTGGAGAAAACAGAAAACTAAAACATAAACCTTTGAAGCATGCAGGAGTTGTCAAAATTTTAAAGAAAGTCTTTGAAAAGGCAGGCATAAAAAAGAAATGCAACCCTCACTGGTTCAGACACAGCCGTGCAAGCTTGCTGTCCCCTCATTTAACAGAAGTTTTATTATGCAAATATATGGGATGGACAATTGGAAGCGAACAAGTCAAGACATATTGTCATTTATGCAATGAGCAATTAGAAGAAGCATATCTAGAACTTAACGGCATTGAAACAAAGAAAGAAAAAGAAATTAAGAAAATTATAAAATGCGGATGCGGTTCAATTAATGAAAGAACAGGAAGATACTGTTACAAATGCGGAAGACCATTAAGCGTTGACATTGCAATACAGGATGAAGAATTAGTAAAAGAAGAAACTGACAAGACAATCAAACTTTTAATGGAAATAATGAATACGAAATCTACACCCTCCCAATACTTGCTAAATATTCAAAGAGAACTATACCCATAGGTAATAAAAAATTAATAAAGAATTTTAAAAAAGGAAATTGTTACCCATTTGCTGGAGATAATTGGAGTATACCAAAAGTCACTTTTAATCCTTATAAATTAAAAATAGGAGAAGAAATAGTAACAAGACCTGACAGTACAATTTCAACCATAAGTCTAACATCTATAACAAGCAATTCCCACACATTTGGGTTTGGCAGCTTAACCGGTCATGATGGTTGGTTACATATGGATTATGATAATATTATAATCACAACTCAAAGTTCTATAGACACAACATCTACAGAATTAGACATACTAAAAGAACATATAACTAATCTTCAAAGTAATGATGAAGCTTTAGCATCCCAAGTAACACAGCAAGAAACAGAAATTAACCACCTAACGT
>CAYJAX010000091.1:0-646 GCA_964368545.1 Candidatus Woesearchaeota archaeon
AAAATAGGAAAGAAAACATTAATCTCACTTGAAAAATGGCCTGAATATGATGAAAAAAAGATAAAACCAGAACTGGAATATTCAGAAAACATAATAAAGAACACAAAAAATGACGTAAAAAATGTAATGAAACTATTAAAAAAAGAAAAAGCTGAAAAAATACAAATAATAATATCTAGCAAATGGAAATATGAGTTATATAAAGAATTTAATAAGGCATTTGAAAAAAATAAAACCCCGTCAGAGATAACAAGAGAAATAATGAAGACTGATTTAAAGAGTCACGGTCAGGAGATAGTAAAGCTAGTTCCTAAACTAATTGAGAATAAGCAAAAAATAATTTTAACGCAGGATAAGGAACTAAAAATATTTAAAAAACATGAAACAGATATAGAGAAAGAATTTAATGCAGATTTAAAAATAGAGATCGCAGAAAACTCAAAAGAAGATAAAGCTAAAAATGCTATGCCTGGTAAGCCTGCTATAATAATTAAATAATTCTAAAACTGGGACAGTTTCATTTGTGTATTAAAATCATTTAGTATTTTGCTTTCTACAAGTTGGTTGTCGATATTATATCTTAATTTGTTTAAAACTAGATTTCTGCCGAAATTTAGCATGTCTTTTTTATTTTCAAAGTCATGCT
>CAYJAX010000091.1:656-3424 GCA_964368545.1 Candidatus Woesearchaeota archaeon
ATTATTATTGGCAGGCCCTTCCAAATGCTCCGGGTTTAAAACAACAATTCTGACGAAATTAAGCAAGACTTTATATAATTCAAAGTCATGCTTTTCAGATGATATAGTTTTCCTAACAGCCTGTCTGACAACAAAGACTCCGAGAGGCATTGTATATTCAGATGTAACATATCTCAACAACAAGCAGCTGGCTTGAACTTTTAGTCTTTTTAGCTCCTCTAACAAGCTTAATCTAGCAGCGTAATAACCTCCGACAGTATTTTGTGCGTAAGTCTTGCGTTAGTAGTAATTTTCATAATCAGTTGTCGTATAAATTTTTTCATCTGGTCTTGTCAGATTGTCTGGTAAAGCGCTTTCAAATAATTCATAACTCCAGACTCCTGGAAACATGAGAATCAGGTAATAATTGCCAAAATAGTTGCCAAAATAAAGTTTATAATTTTCCAACACATTATAATTTTTTATATCGTTGATGTAATCCTTGCCAATCATGTCGTCTGTTGCAGTAATTCCAAATCTTGTAGGAACTAATTTTCTATTCTTCTTAAGTCCGAGAATTCCAATGCTTAATATTTGCGATAGCTGGTATTCTGGAATTCCTGCTCTGCTCAAATACCTTACAGCATCAACTGCCTTGAGGTTAGTATCATAAAACGCTTTCTCAATTTTCTGGTTTACTTTTATGTTTTCTGCAGCTTCTATTTTTTTAATGTTGCCGCTAGGTCCAAAAGGCAGGTGAATGTTGTCTAGATTTATCTTTGGTATTAGTTTTTTCTCTAACTCAACTTCGATGGTTGTTGGCTTGAAGCTCATGGCAATTTCTTGGGCCAGCTGCAAAAATTTGCTGCCGTTTCTGACATCAAATATTGAGGACTTCTTTCTGGCATTGATCAGATTTGCTCTTAATTCAACTACATTTTTGATAGAATAATTATTTTCATACCAATAATATGGACTGTCATACTTCCAGGCTTCTTCCTTGTTTTCTATAGGGCTGAGAATCCCAACATTAGCTTTGTTTAGGTTGATGTACTTGCTGCCCACGAATACAGTTGGCGGTGAGTTTCCTGTAAAATTTTTTTCTACAAGATCAACTGCTTTTATTTTAATATCTTTAATCCAAGGACTCTTAGACTTAATCATCACCATAAATGTAAGAAAAGTTTTGAAGTTTATAACAATTTATATTGTTTACAAGATTTCTAAAATATTTATGGAAATTTGTGTGCAAAACTAATTAATTTTAAAATATTATATTTTATTAGTCCATTAATTTTTATTCCTGAATGTTATGTTTATGTTTTATCTGAAAGATTTAATCGACAGATTTAAATTCAATTAAAGTTTTGAAACTATATGATTAATTACAAAGATTTAGGTCTGAAAATAGGGCTTGAAGTGCATCAGCAGATAGAGGCTGGAGGAAAATTATTCTGTAGGTGTCATTGTGTAATTAAAGATACAGAACCTGATTTTATTATAAAAAGGCATTTAAGAGTTAGTGCCTCTGAATTAGGAGAGGTAGATCAAGCAGCATTATATGAGCTAAAAAAGGGATTATATGCGGTTTATCAAGGATATAATGATGTGAATTGTTTGGTAGAGTTAGACGAGGAGCCATGCAATGAAATAAATAAAGAAGCTCTTGACATAGCATTGCAAGTTTCATTATTATTAAAAGCAAAACCTGTAGGTGTTGTACAATTCATGAGAAAGATTGTTATTGATTATAGTAATGTTTCTGGCTTTCAGAGGACTGCGCTTATAGCAACTAATGGTAAAATAGAGACATCCCAAGGAACTGTGAGAATACCGGTAATATGTTTGGAGGAAGAATCAGCAAAGAAGGTGGAAGACACTGGGACTTATAAAATATATAACATTTCAAGATTGGGAATACCGCTGATAGAAATATCAACATCTCCAGATATTAAAACACCTGATCATGCAAAGGAAACAGCAGAAAAGATAGGGATGGTTTTGCGTTCAGTGAAGGGCGTGAAACGTGGGCTTGGAACTATACGCCAGGATATCAACTTAAGCTTGAAGGAACATCCGAGAGTGGAATTAAAAGGATTTCAAGATTTGAGGTCTATACCTAAAGTTGTAGAACATGAGATATCAAGGCAGCTTGAGCTTATAAGACAAAATAAGGAATTGAAGTCTGAAGTCAGAAAAGTTGAGGATGATTTTACAACTACATTTTTAAGGCCGATGCCTGGGGCTGATCGCATGTATGTGGAGACTGACGTGCCGTTGATTTACTTGACTAAAGAATTACTGAAGAAAATAAAACTTCCAGAGCTAATCGCTGAGAAAGTGGAGAATTTGGAAGAGAAGTATAATCTGCAGCCAGAGTTGGCTAGGGAGGTAATAAAGAATAATATAGACTTGGAGAAATATATGAATGAATACAAGAACTTGGACGCTAATTTGATAGCTAGAACAATAATAGAACTGCCTAAAGAGATAAAGGCGAGGTTTGAGTTAGACATTAGCAAGCTAAAAGAGCAGCATTTTAGAGAAGTTCTTGGTCTTGTTAACGCAAAAAAACTTCAGAAGGCGTTTATATTGGATGCTCTGGTGGAGTTAATGAGGAATAATATTATAAGGCTTGAGAGGTTCGCAACCCTGACAGATAATGAGATAGAGGAAATTATAAAAAATATAGTTGAGAAGAATAAAGGAGCTTCATTTAATGCATTGATGGGAGAGGCGATGAATAAATTAAAAGGTAAGGCGGATCCTAAAAAGATTGTCGAAACTAT
>CAYJAX010000092.1:0-3407 GCA_964368545.1 Candidatus Woesearchaeota archaeon
CGGCGACCACCGATATATACACTTTTTCCCTACACGACGCTCTTCCGATCTAACAGAGAAAAAATAATTGCTGTTGGCGAAGTGGGTTTAGACAAGTCTCCAGAAGGCGACTGCAGGATGGAAGAACAAAAAGAAGTTTTCAAGAAAACAATAAGGCTAGCAGAGGAAATAAAAAAGCCTCTAGTAGTGCATACAAGAAAAGCTGAGAAAGAGTGTTTGGATATTCTGGAGGAGATGAAAGCAAAAAATGTTGTATTGCATTGTTTTATGGGCAACATGAAACTAGTTGAGAGAGCAGAAAAATTAGGATATTTTTTTTCAATACCTTCTATAATAGTCAGGCTTAAACATTTTCAGGAAGTTGTCAGCAGAGTTTCATTGAATAATTTATTCACAGAAACCGACGCTCCCTACCTTAGTCATGTTAGAGGAGAAAGAAGTGAGCCAATAAATGTCAAAGAAACAATAAAAAAAATTGCAGAGATTAAAAAAATTGAAGAAAGTGAAGTTGAAAAAATTATTTTTTCAAACTATCAAAAAGTTTTTCTCAAAGAATAGAAAATAGTAAAGTATATAAAGAAATTAATCCAGAAGTGATATAGATATTTACAGTCTTCGACTGGGAAAGAGAGGTGAAATAAATGGCAAAAAAAAGAAAGACTAAAAATAGTGCTTCAAAAAAAAAGAGAAGGAGATAAACTCCTTTTCTAAATATTATAATTCAATAATCATTCCATCAGGTCCTGGATTTATTATCATGGAATTTCCAATTTTATCTTTCTTCTTTTCATTCTCATGAATATGCCCGCACAATACTAAAACTGGTTTTGCCTTTTCTATAAAATTTCTAGACGTCTTGCATCCGACATGAATATCATTAAGATTATCAAGTCGAGTATTAAATATTGGAGCATGAGTAACGAAAACTAATTTTTTATTTCTGTCAAGGCATTTCAGGAACTTCGGATAAATTTTTTCCAGATTCTTGTCTACAGATGCAAAACCGCCAGTTCCGTAACCAAAGAAAATAAATTCATTGAAACTTAAAGCCTTACAATGCAAGTCGACAAGATTCTTGAACCTGGAGCAAACTTTAATTATATCATTTGGAGTCTCGTGATTGCCCGGGATTATCAGCGTCTTTATCCCAAGATCATTAATTATTGAACATGCAAAATTCAGGCCCTTGCCAAAAATAGATATGTCGCCGCAGCATATTATCAAGTCAGGTTTCTCTCTTGCAACTTTTCTTTTTATTTCTTCCAAACATTTAATATCTGCATGATTATCAGTAAATGCAAAAATTTTCATATTGAAATAAAATATAAAGAAAGATATTAAATATTCCTATTCATCAAGATCCATGTAGCCAACAAGAAAAGCCTCTTCTTCAGGGGATATTTCATCATCCAAGAGCATGTCTTCAATCCATTTTTTAATGTGTTTTTTTGTTCTCATCTTAGTCTAATCCCGCCTATCTTAGCACCCCTGTCTATTGGAAGCTTCTTCAGCTGCAGGCTAAGCAGTCTTGCTATGGGTTCAATCTCAAAGTCTGTTGGTAGCATTTTTATACACCTCCGTGCTTTTCAATGTATAGTTATGAAAAAGTCTATATAAATCTGGCGGGGGTTCATGTCGTGTCCAGTGGTCAAATGCCTATATTTCTAGTTTTATAGGGTTGTCATTAAATAGAACTTTGATGAATTATATTATTTAGTTGGCGGATGATAGTTTATAGAGAGGTTAGAATATGTATTTTGACATTAAATAAGATGAGATAAATAAGTTAACTTTGGTTCTTAACGAGACTATCAATAATAGCTACAAGCACTTCTGGTTCAACATCTTTACATCGAAATTCTACACTCTTTCAGTCCACTCAGACCTCTTCCAAAGTCCCGATCTTGCTAAGGCAGGACCGGCATAACCCATATTGCGCAAAGCATCAAATACTTGCCAACCCATTTCACCTGTAGGCGCTAAATCAGTATCAAGAACAACTAACTCTATATCCCTGTTCTCTTTATATGCAGCAATAGCTTCTCTGAGACTTGTTGCTTTTATCGTTTCATAACTTATCGTTGAAGTATGCTTAAGAACGTGTGTAACATACTCACTTTGATCAGGGTAGTCATCAACGATTAATATTTTTACCATAAAAAATCGAAAGGAGTATATCCTTTTAAATTTAACTACTCAAATTAGTGAGTAAATAAATAAGCAATATCTAATCTTATCTGAAATAAATTTTTAATATTCGCCTATAAGCTTCTGATTGTATTCAACAACTGTAGACCTTCCCTCTCTGCCCTTGCTAAACTCTTTTAGAGTAACAATATTCATTTTCTCCAGGTCTTTTATCTTTCTCTGAAAAGTCCTGTAGCTCTTGCCATACTTCGACTCATATTCTTTGAATATCTCGGAAGTTGTCTTGCCAGAATTATTCTTAACAAGATCTATTATCTCCCCCATGTCATGTAAGTTATTTATATTTGTTGTAGAAAGTTTGTTTAGTGCTTCATTGACATGATTAACTGTCACAATTCTAGAACTTTTAGACTCTGCAATCTCTCCAGCTTCTTTCAGCAAGAATAACCCAATCCTTATGTCTCCGATCTCGAAAGCCTTATTGGAAACAATCTTGAAGCACTCTGTGTCTACCACTCCCTTGGCAAAAGCGTATTCTGCTCTTTCTTTAAGTATCTCAAAAGTTTCATTGGGGTCGTAATGCCTAAAATCCAGTACAGAAGGCATTATTCTGGATTTTATTCTGGGCTCCATAGACGAGAGAAGATTATTGTCGTTGGAGATCATGATTAAGGTTTTTCTATAAACATCTTCAAGTATAGAATATAATATGGAGTTTTCAGTAAGCTTATCAGCCTCGTCTAATACTAATACTAAGGATTTTTCATTTATTATCTGTGATATGTCCTTCATCAAAACATCGAAGCTCTTGTTATGGACCCAGTTGTATTTAATCTGTGAGCAAATCTCGTTAAGAACTTTGAAAGAGCTGTCTCTCTTCCAGCAGTTAATATAAACACAGTGTATATCATTGGTTTCTTCCTTTAGCTCGTTAAGAACATGCTTAACAGCCAGAGTTTTTCCTATGCCTGGAGAGCCATTAATAAACAAGTTTTTTCCATTTCTGCGCTGAAGCAAGGGCTTGATGCATTCAGCGATATACTTCTGCTCGTTCTCCCTGAACTTAATTATCGGGGGGACAAAATCAATATCCAAGAACTGCGGATTGAGAAACAAAGACTCATCAGATTTCAAAATACTGCTAAACATATCACCCATAGTCTACTAAATTGTTTACTGTTTTAATAGCTTTATTGTTTTATAAGTCATATTTCTTTTAGACCGTCTTTTGTAAGAGCAACAAGCCGGACTCCAAAGCC
>CAYJAX010000093.1:0-3312 GCA_964368545.1 Candidatus Woesearchaeota archaeon
AAATAAACTTATATTTATCTCTAGAAGATAATACAAAGTTCATTAAAATTTTTTTTACAAACTTTGACTAATACTTGTTGAAAAAAAGAATGGCTGGAAATATTAATTCAAGACAAATGCAAACATTTAGAAAAAACTTATAAATCTAGTCTTAGTTTCAAAGTAAGAATGGAAAAAGAAGAACTAGAAAAGTGGAAGAAGGCAGGAGAGATAGCAGGAGAAGCAAGAGAATACGGAATATCACTTCTAAAAAATGGAATGAATGTCCTTGAAATAGCCAGAAAAATAGAAGAACTGATAATAAAAAAAGGAGGAAAATTTGGCTTTCCTGTGCAGATATCAATAAACGACATGGCAGCGCACTACACACCATATCCTGATGACCAAACAGCACTGAAAACAGGAGAGTTAGTTAAACTAGATCTAGGGGTGCATATTGACGGCTATATAGGAGACACTGCTTCAACAATAGAAATAGGAACAAACAATCAACCAGAGCTTATAAAAGCATCAAGAGAAGCACTAAACGAAGCTATAAAACTTTGCAGGCCAGGAACGAAAGTTTGTGAAATAGGAAGAACAGTTGAAGAAGTTATTATAGAACATGGCTTTAAACCAATCAAGAATTTGTCAGGACATAAAGTTGATAGGTACATACTACACAGTAATTTGTCAATACCAAACTTTGATAATGGAGACAAGACAGAACTAAAAGAAGGCATTGTTGTAGCAGTAGAACCATTCGCAACTACAGGAATAGGATTAGTGAAGGAAGGAAAACAGTCTTCAAATTACAGAATGCACTCAACTGCAAACGTGAGAGACAGCTTATCAAGAGAAACTCTTCAATATATAAGAGAAGAATTTGCAACACTGCCATTTGCAAAAAGGCATTTACTTACTAAATTTAGTTTACAGAAGGCCAATCTTGTATTATTTAACCTAGAAAAAAACGGAATAATATACGGTTATCCGCAACTTCCTGAAAAATCCGGAGGGATAGTATCACAAGCAGAACACACTATAATAGTAAAAGATACGCCGATAGTACTGACTAAATAAAACAAAATAGAAACTGGAAAGAAATAGATGATAACAAACTAAAATTTGATGCTGACAGTTATGCTTCAATAATAGGATTTCCTAAAACCTCAGAAATAGCTATATGTATGAAGAAATATCGTGTCTATAAAATTAATCAACTTTAGAAAGTTTTATATACTTATTTATACACACTTGTAAGTATGATAACTACTAATGGCATAGTCGAGATTAATAAAAAATTTGACAAAGGAATAATTGTAAACAGAAGCAGCCTAGAATTTGCATTATCTATGATATTAACCACAAAAGACCTGTTTAGGCAACTTGCGTGCATTGTTAGGGCAATTTTAATTGACCATGTTTTTGAGGAAGGAAACAAAAGAACTGCGGCTGCAATAATCGTATACTACTTTGAAGAAAATAAAATAGCATATGACCCTTACAAAATAGACAAAATCATTGTTGACATTATAAAAAATAATATAAACAGTACAGAACACATAAGGAGGAAACTGAAAGATGTTATCAGATAAAGGACTAATAGAAACAACTGAAAGATTATTAGTTGAACAACCAGAAATATTTGATGCACTAATGGAATTTGAGAGAATAAAAAAGATACCCAAATTTACCTATAAAAAAAGAGTAAATTTTACATTAGATCCTGAAATTTTTAGAAAATTCAGAAAAGCTTGCGATGAAAATGGAATCAAGATGTCTACAAAAATAGAACAATTAATTAGAGAATACCTAAAGAATTTATGAATACAATAGATAATTCTTTTAGTGATTATAGTAGTTTAGCACCAAAAAAGCTTAAATTTGAGTAAAATTACTACGATAAATATGAAAAGAGGCTGAAGAAGTTATATTTAAAAAAAACAGATGAAATAAAAATAAATTATTTAAATAAAGAATTTTATATAATCGTTTTAAAAAAATAATTTTTTCAAACTTCATCTCAACCCATATAGCTCAAAGCGTCCTTGTCTCTTATTGCAGCGCCCCTAGCAGTCCTTAAATATTCCTCCTCAATTTCCTCATACTTCTTAATATCATCAGGAGTTATTGAAGACCTGACCTTCTTTAAAGCTTCGTTAAAATGTTTCATAGAAACCTGCTTAGCATTAATATCCTTTCTCAAAGCAAGAATGGCAGCTTCCCTGCATAAAGCCTCGATATCAGCACCAACAAAATTCTGAGTTTTTTCTGCAATTATATCCAAGTTTACATCTTTAGTCAAAGGCATATTCTTAGTGTGAATCTTTAAAATCTGCAACCTAGACTTATCTTCAGGTACAGGAACCAAAACCAACCTATCAAAGCGGCCAGGACGAAGAAGCGCAGGATCAAGTATGTCAGGCCTGTTAGTTGCAGCTATAACAACCACATCATTAAGTTCCTGCAAGCCGTCAATCTCAGTAAGAAGCTGATTAACCATCCTTTCAGTAACACCACTATCAAAAGACCTTCCCCTCCTAGGAGCAATAGCATCAATCTCGTCGAAAAATATAATACTAGGAGAAGCCTGCCTAGCTTTCTCGAAAACTTTTCTTATTCCCTTCTCACTGTCACCAACCCACTTAGATATAAGTTCAGGACCATTAACCAGAATAAAATTAGCTTCACTCTCGTTAGCCACTGCCTTAGCAAGCAAAGTTTTACCAGTGCCTGGAGGACCATACATCAATACTCCCTTAGGAGCCTCGACACCGATGTTCTTGAAAATATTAGTATACTTAAGAGGCCACTCTACAGCTTCTTTCAGATTCTGCTTAATCTCTTCAAGACCGCCAATATCGTCCCATACAACTGAAGGCTTCTCTATCAATACCTCCCTCAAAGCACTAGGCTTTACCATCTTCAAAGCTTCCTTGAAATCATAAGGCGTTATAACCAACTTCTCCAAAAACTCAGTAGGGATAGGCTCATCCTTCTTGTACTTAAGCTCTGGAAGAAGCCTTCTCAAAACAACTATAGCAGCTTCCTTACACAAAACTTCCAAATCAGCACCGACAAAACCATGAGTAACTCTTGCGAGCTCTTCTAAATTAACATCTGGAGTAAGAGGCATGTTTCTAGTATGAATCTTTAACACCTGCAACCTGCCCTCTTTCTTAGGAACACCAATCTCTAACTCCCTATCAAACCTTCCAGGCCTTCTCAGAGCAGGATCAATAGAATTAGGCCTGTTAGTAGCAGCTATAACAACTACCTTTCCTCTTGACTTCAAACCGTCCATAGTCGCCAAGATCGGAAGAGCACACG
>CAYJAX010000094.1:0-3306 GCA_964368545.1 Candidatus Woesearchaeota archaeon
GGTGTGTCGATAATGGCTATGGCTGGGATGAAGATTTGGAAAGAATAGAGAGCAACGGCAAGATAGAGTGGGCTGATTCATCTAAGGTTACACAAAAAGCAAGACAGAGAGGAATAAATCAGTTAGGGACTTTAGGCGCTGGAAATCATTATTTGGAGATACAGCATGTAAAGCCTGAAAATATTTTAGATGAATCCTTGGCTAAGAAATTTGGAATATTTCCCGATCAAATTGTTGTGATGTTTCATACAGGCTCAAGAGGCTTAGGTCACCAGACTGCAACTGATTATTTAAAAATCTTTGAAACAGCAATGAAAAAATATAACATCAAAGTGAATGATCCTGAATTAAGTTGTGCTCCATTCTCTAGCAATGAAGGTATTGATTATTATAAGGCCATGGCTTGTGCAGCTAATTTTGCTTTTTCAAACAGACAGATAATAATGCATAGAATAAGAGAGGCATTTGAAAAAGTCTTTAAAATGAGAGCAGAAGATATGGAAATGCACTGTATTTATGATGTAGCCCATAATCTTGCTAGATTACAGGAATTCAGAATTGATGGTAAAAAGAAAAAGTTAGTTGTCCATAGAAAAGGCGCGACACTAGCACAAGGCCCAGGAAATCCTGAAATAAGCAGGCAATACAGAGATATAGGGTCTCCTGTAATAATAGGCGGATCAATGGAGACTGGAAGCTATCTTTTGGTCGGAACAGAAAAAGCAGACAACGAAACATTTTCGTCATCGTGCCATGGAAGCGGCAGAGTTATGTCAAGACATCAAGCAAAGAAAGAATTCAGAGGAGACAAACTGCAGAAAGAAATGGAATCAAGAGGGATTTATGTCAAATCAGAGTCTATGGGAGGGCTTGCTGAAGAAGCTGGAGCAGCGTATAAATCTGTTGACTCTGTAATAAACTCAGTGGAAAAAGCAGGAATTTCTAAGCCTGTAGTAAAATTAATTCCCATAGGTAACGTTAAAGGATAGTTACATAATCCTCAAGGTCTTGCATTAATTATAAACTTTATAAATATGACATTTATTATCTCGGAGCAATAGGCAAGATTAATTAGAATTATGGTTTTATAATCTATATTTCTAATTACAGTCAATAATTTATAATATAATAACAATAATAAGTAAATGGATTTAGAAAATCTTTTGCTAAGAAAAGAGGAATTACCAATAATTTTTGGAAGATGTTTTGAAGTTCCAATTCATCCGAAACTATTATCTCCAGAAATAGAACTAGATGAAACTATTGCTAAAACTGTTTTTCCTATAGCCGCGAAAGAATTTTATACTGATTTATTAGACTATACAAATCAATTAAAGGATTCAGAAGAGAAGGAGTGGTACGAAAATGTTTTCTTAAAACAAGAACCGCATATTAAAATAGAAGGATTTAGTCAAGTAGTTGAACCACTCACATGGAAAGATGGCATAAATGTTAAAGATAATGGTTTTCCCTATGGTCTATCAATAAGTAGAGATGCTGGTGGATTATATTTTTCCGATAATTCTGGAGAATGTAAAACATTTGTTCCATTTAGGAATCATAGATATATTAAACTTAAAAAAAATAAATTAGTAAACTACAAGTGTGATGATTCAGGCGGAGAAGAAGGTGTTTTTGTTTGGATTTATTACCCGCACAACATAGACCATTATCCTGGCGCTTTATTCCTAAGAAATTGGGCAATATTGACCTTAAATGAATGTTTAAAACAGATATTCAAATCTTAGTTATAATAATACTCTCCCTTCATTCTCTGCTCCTGATCAAGCTGACTTCCAGGCTTATTAATTCTAGGCCTTCCGCTAATCTTATCCCTCCTGTATGTAATATCCAAATTTTTCAGAACCCTGTTCATTCCGTCTCTTTTAGACAACGGTTCAGACACATGACCTTCTTTACCGGGAATCCCCTCAAATACAAGCATTGAATCAGACAAGTAATCTATAAACTGTATATCATGGTCTACAACAACAGCACAAATATTTCTCCTGATCACAAAATCCTTTATCACTTCAGCAACTTTTAACCTGTCCTCAACATCTATAAACGCAGAAGGCTCATCCATAGCAATCAGCTCTACGTCTTGCCTGGAAAGACAGCAAGCAATGTGCATCTTTTGCAGCTCTCCCCCTGAAAGATTCTTTATTTCATTGCCAAGTATGTTATTTATGTTTAACTTCTCTAGAATATTTGTCTTGTACCATCCTGAACCAAACTCTGCTCCTGCAAAGCTCCTCAGATAATCTTCAACATTGCCTTTAATGTCAGATTCTAAATATTGAGGCTTATAGCTGATCTTAAGTCCTTTAATTACTGTGTTGCTAGGGCTCAACTCTCCAGCAAGCATCTTCAGAAAAGTTGATTTACCAAGCCCATTAGAACCCATTATAGTCAATACTTCCTCCTTGTGCAGCTTGATTTCATTTACTTTAAGTTTGAAACTCTCAAAATGCTTCTCTAAAACTGGAAACTCCACCAATACACTTCTAGATAGTACACTCTCTTGAGGTCTGTCAAAGAATTTTATAGAATAGTCCCTAAACCTTATATTTTCATCAGGCAAGTAACCATCCATGTACTCATTTATACCTCTTCTAACTGCCTTAGACTGAGAGAAAATGCCGTAACATGCAGGCTCACCATAAACTATCTGTATTTCATCTGAAATATAATCCAAAGTTGTTAGATCATGCTCCACAACAACTACAGAATTGTCTTCTGAAAGCCTTTTTATAACTTTAGCTGCCTTAATCCTGTGCGTGATATCTAGAAACGATGTTGGCTCATCAAAGTAATAAACATCAGCAGACTTAAGCAAGCAAGCAGCTATTGCCAATCTCTGTAGTTCACCTCCTGACAATTCTGCTATATTCCTCTCTTTAATATCTTCCAGCTCAAGGTCTTTCATAACCGGAAAGAGCTTATTTCTTTCATCAGCTTTCTTCAGCAACTCAATAACCTTGTGTCCCTTATACATCGAGGATATCAACTCCACTCTCTGCGGCTTGTAGCTAACCCTAACATTTTTTTCTTGAAGCCTCTTGAAATACTCACCCAAATTTTTAGTTGAGTACTTACCAATAATTTTGGAATAATCTTTAGTTTCTTCTTTAAAGTTTCCCAGATTTGGGACTATATTTCCAGACAGTATTTCTAAAGCTGTAGACTTTCCTATGCCATTCCTTCCGATTATACCAACAATTATTTTCGGCTTTACAACAGGAAGAGAATACATCTCGAATTGATTCTGCCCGAACCTGTTAATCGGCTCATCTTTTAGTTTTT
>CAYJAX010000095.1:0-3264 GCA_964368545.1 Candidatus Woesearchaeota archaeon
ATATTGCCTGCACAAGAAGTGACTCAGATAGCACAACAAACTGCACCGCAACAAGCAGCGCAGCAAGAACAGCAGGCAGTAAATACTACATCTATGGGTGATGAAGAGGATACAACAAGCGTCTGGTACTACCTTATTCCAGTCATAATCCTTGTTATATTAACAGCAATAATTATTATTATAAAAAAGAAAAAAAATACAGAAGAAAAACCGCCAGAATTAAAAATATAATTTTCTGCAGCTTCATTATAACAATAAAAGCAAATTGCTGAATAACAATTAACATTTAAATATTAGTATTTAACTTCTTAATATGATGGAAAAGTCAAAATATGAAAAGATTATGGACATAACAACCAAAAGGGGATTCTTTTATCCATCTGCTGAAATTTACGGCGCAAAGGCAGGATTCTGGACTTATGGTTCTCTAGGCACTAAAATAAAACACAAGTGGGAAGGTTTATGGAGGAAATTTTTTTTGTCTTTGGATACAAATTTTTACGAGATAGATGATGTTAATATAATGCCAAAGAAAGTTTTTGAAAGTTCAGGGCATTTGAAGAATTTCACAGACCCGCTGACTGAATGTGAAAAATGCCACTTCAGGTTCAGAGCTGATCAGCTAGCAGAAGACGAATTGAAAATAGATGTAGCAGGATTAAGGGAAGATGCATTGACAAAATTAATCAGGGACAACAAGCTAAAATGCCCAAAATGCAAAGGTAGCTTGATGGATGTTAAATTTTTTAATATGATGTTTGATATAAGAGTCGGTGCTGTCAATGAAGAAATAATGTATTTGAGGCCGGAATCTGCCCAGTCTCCATACATGGCTTTCAGAAGAGAGTTTGAAGCTACAAGAAGAAAATTACCTTTGGGGTTGGCAGTTATTGGCAGGGCATTCAGGAATGAAATTAGTCCCAGGCAGGGATTTTTCAGGTTAAGAGAGTTTACCCAAGCTGAATTGCAGATATTCTTTGATGCAGAGAAAATCAATGAACACGAAAACTGGAGCAAGATTAATAACTATAACCTAATTGTTTTTTCTGACAAGAAGGCAAAGAAAATAAGCTGCAAGGAAATGAATGAGAAACTAAAAATTCCTAAATTCTATATATATTATATGGCAAAGGTACAGCAATTTTATCTTGATGTGCTAAAAATTCCAGAGAACAGACTTAGGTTTAGGGAGCTGGGTCAGGAAGAGAGAGCGTTCTATAACAAGATTCATTTCGATATAGAAATAAACCTAGAAACTCTTGGCGGATGGAAAGAAGTTGGTGGATGCCATTTCCGCGGAACACATGACTTAGGGGGACACCAAACAGGGTCAGGCACAAATCTTGAAATAACTGTTGATGAAGAGGGAAGAGTAAAAAGATTTCTTCCGTCAGTACTTGAGCTTAGTTTTGGAGTTGACAGAAATATCTGGGCATTGATAGACATATTTTACAAGGAAGAAAAAGAAAGAACTACCTTCTCATTTACACCGCAATTATCGCCGATAGATGCTGCTGTTTTCCCTTTAGTTAACAAAGACAAGCTTCCAGATATATCTGAAAATATATTTATGGAGTTATTCAGAAGCGGCTTCAGCGTTTTATATGATAATTCGGGAAGCATTGGAAAGCGATACAGGCGTCAGGACGAAATAGGAACAAATATTTGTATTACAGTTGATTTTGATTCTTTAAATAAAAATGATATTACTATAAGAGATAGGGATACGATGAAGCAGATAAGGCTAAAAAATAAGGACTTGAAAGAAACTCTTAATAAACTGCGCTCGGGAGCAAAGCTGTCAGATTTTGGGAAGTTTATTGACTAAAATTTTTCTCATATAAATCTCTGCTGAATTCTCTTTTTAGTTTTCTGAAATAACGCTCTGCAATATTACGATCAATCCCAAAAAAATGGCCTTCAGAAATAAATCTCCTGTTATAGCCAGTATATCTATATATCATCTTCTACACCCCCAATGCTATCTTGAATTTCATATTCTTTAGGCAATCTGTGGTAGCGATCCCAGTAGTCGCTTCTGAACATCATTATCCACAATTTCCTTTGCTCTTTATTTATTAGTGCCATGTTAAACTCCGCATAAGATAATAAGAGCGAGCATTTATTAATAGTTTATTAAAGACAAATAAGATTTATCTTTCACAAAATTTAAAAGGTGAAAAATCAGGATTAATTGATGACAGGTCTATACATTATTCCTAACTGGTTTTTCAGCTATGACATAGCGCTTAATATAATTTTCGCAGTCATAACATTGGCTGTTAGCATTTACGCTTTAAAGATTTATAAACTTTCATTCCAGAGGCAATCAAAGCTTTTCGGTTTATCTTTTTTGTCTATATCATTTTCTTATATCTTAAAGTCGCTTTTTATTTCTATTCTTCTTTTAAAACTGCACTATCAGAAAGTAATCTCCTTGCTAACTTTTAATATATGGACAGACCTTGCACTATATACTCATATATTCTTTTTTATTCTCGGCCTAGTTACACTAGCCTACATGACATTTTCTGTAAAGAACTTTAGGGTTTACTCTTCTATCTTTTTACTCTCGGTCTTTCCATTTCTTCTGACAAACTATAAAACCCACATGTTTCATATTCTATCTGCTTTGCTGCTTATTTACATATTCTATCACTATTTTAAGAATTCCTTAAACAACAAAAGCCTTTGGAATATAGCTGTTATGGCTGCTTTTGGCTTGTTGTTTTTAAGCAATATAGGATTTTTATTGGCTATTAACTACAATTTTTATTATGTTTTCGGTGACTTGATAAATCTCTTAGCTTATATTTTGGTGCTGACAAACTTATTGCTGGTTGCAAGAAAATGAACAGAAAAAGAGAAAGGCTTCAGGTAATATATGACATACTGAAAGCCATACAGGAAAGAGACGGGAATATCAAGCCGACTCACATTTTGTATAAGTCAAACTTATCCCACCAGATGCTTGACGAATACATGAACGAACTAATAGAAGGAAATTTTGTTGTTAAGATTGAGAAAGAAAAGTATAAAACCTACAAGATAACACAGAAAGGCATAGACTATATTGACAAGTACAAGCTCATAACTAATTTTATTAACTCTTTTGGACTAAATTAGAATTTTGTTAATTATGTATTGTTGTTCTGACTGTTGGAATAAAAAATGTAGGCACGCCCAAAAGTGGATGCAGTTACCATTGCAAGTTTGACCCATGCATTTTCTCAATCCCGCTACCAGATCGGAAGAGCGTCGTGT
>CAYJAX010000096.1:0-3172 GCA_964368545.1 Candidatus Woesearchaeota archaeon
TTATTTTAGCCATATAACCTACCATACCTTCTACTATTTTAACAGAAAGATAAATTCCCCCATCAACATTTATATCTGAATTATTATAAACTCTACCTTGATCATCTAATAATAGATCATATTTTCTTAACGCAAAAGATAGTTCTGTGTCATCTAGATACGGATTGCCAACATAAAATTTTAATTGATTGAGAGAAATACCGGGGTATGCCACTGTATCAAATGATTTTGGAATTACTAAAACATATAACCTGCCTTCATATCCCTCTGGAACTTTATCGAAAACTCCATGGTTGCTTGTTAATAATCTAACAAATAAATCTGTTCTACCTATACTGCTCTTTGGACTTGCTGTACCTAAGAAACTACGTGGCAATCTTAAGTGTTCTTCTAAAGGGATAATATATAGATTATTTCTCTTTAATATTTCTTCATTTAACTTGAACCTTCTAGAATTTTTTAGAATATAATCAACTTCTTCAGGTTCATTAGGTAAAAATACAGCACCAATTTGATAAGCTTCGTCCCCTAAAATTAGATCCAATCCGCTAGGCTGTATCCGTACTTCATCGATACGTATGCCTTTACGGCAAGATATTATCCTACTTTCAATCAGTGTTTTTATTTCTGATGAAGGAAGAAAACAATTATTATATGACATGTTTCAAACAATTCAATTATTATCTTATAAAAACTTGTTTTCTGCAAAACATATTTAATAAAATATAATTGAGCCCAGTTGAAAATCTCTATTAAACTAAGCAATAAGCTGTTGTGGTTTATTGCCATCATGCATAATTGTGCTCTCTGTGTTGTGATATTTCTTGTTCTTGTGTTTGATCAATATTTATTTTAAGTTGTAATATCAAAATTCGACAATATAAATTTTATTTAGTGCAAAGGTGAACTCAACAAAAACATTTATAAAGAATTCACAGTCTACTAAGAGTAATGTCAGAAACAAAACTTACAAATGCAGGAAGCCTTAAAATCGGTAGTTATGTAATATTCGGTGGGGCCGCATGTGTTGTTAAGAGCATACAGACAAGCAAGACAGGAAAGCACGGATCAGCAAAGTGCAGGATAGAGGCAGTTGGAATAATAGACGGGCAGAAAAGAGTGGAATTGTATCCTTCATCAGACAATGTGCAGGTTCCGATAATAGAAAAGAAATCAGCGCAGGTACTTTCAGTCAGTAATGATAAAGCAACAGTAATGGACAATGAGACATACGAAACTTTCGACTTAGACATTCCAGAAGAAATGAAAGGAGAAATGAAAGACGGAGGGCAGGTTGTTTACTGGATTGTCATGGACAAGAAAGTAATAAAGCAAACAAAATAAAATGGTAAAATTCAAAGAAGCATCAGCAAGGTTGTACAAGAATGTTTTTGTATGCAGGAAGTGCAAGACTAAAATGAGAGCAGACCCTGCAAAAGTAAGGAAGGGAAGGATAAAGTGCAAAAAGTGCACATCAAGCGCTCTAAGGCCAGTAAGGAAAAAATAAGGTGAAACATGAATTATGATTTAGTATTGCTGGTAGTGTTCTATCTATTTCTGTTTATTATATTCAAGTTATATAAAAACAAGTTTGAAGTCCAGTGGAAAATATTCGTGCTTTACAAGACAAAAATCGGCATTAAATTAATGGATAAGATAACAAGGAAAGACAATAATAAGAAAGTTATAATCTTTGGTTACATCTTGCTTCTGATAAGCGTACTATTAATTGTTTATGGATTATTCAATTCAAATAAATATCTGCTTGGTATTGGGCTGATGACATTAATTTCAAGCTTGTTAGTTATTATACCTCTAAAGTTTACAGGAATATTTGGAGTTATAATCGGGTTTTTAGGCATGGCAGTCACAACAATATTTTTGGTAAAGAGTGCTTACAGCTTAGTGTTTATACCAGAAGCACTGCCTGGATTAGCACCCGTACTTCCAGGAGTTTCTGTGCCTGGACTTCCAAGATTATCATTCTTGCACTGGATACTGGCAATACTTTTAGTAGCAACTATTCATGAGTTCAGCCACGGAATTTACTCAAGACTAATAAAAGTAAAAATAAAATCAACAGGCTTTGCATTTCTAGGACCTATACTAGCAGCATTTGTGGAACCAGATGAAGGGCAGTTAGCAAAGAAAAAAACAAATGAGCAGCTACAAGTATTGTCAGCTGGATCTTTCTCAAATGTATTGCTCGCATTATTTACAATACTGTTCCTTGTATTTATTTTCTCGCCGATATCAAGCAAGATGGTAGATTTGAAAGGAGTTGAGATAGCAGATATAGACAGGACTCTTCCAATAAACATGACAAACATAAATCCAGGAGATATAATAGAGAGTATAAATGGGGTAATAATAGACGATGTTGGGAAAATAAAAAGTTTAGTCAAAGACCTAAAATCTGAAGACGAAGTAAGAGTGAAAACAGACAAAGGGGAGTACACAGTTAAATTAGGAGCCAATAAAGAAAAAGAGACTATATTAGGTGTCAGCTTGACAGGATATAAAACAGAAGTGAAACCTAACTACAAAATAATATATCCATTGTACAGCTGGATTGCCATGCTGTTGTTCTGGATTTTCAATATTAGCTTCGGAGTAGGGTTGTTTAATTTACTGCCGCTTGGACCTGTTGATGGTGGAAAGATGTTTTATGTAAGCTCACTGCACTTCACAAAAGACAGCAAGAAAGCAGCAAAGATGCTAAGCATTGTATCAATAATAATTTTGTTATTGATATTTGTAAACATGTGGCCATTCATTCTAAAGCTGCTAAGCTTCATATTTTCTCCACTGCTGTTATTTTTACAATAAAAAGAAATAAAAATAGAGAGTAATCTATTCTAAAATATGCTAGTCGATGTACACTGCCACTTGACATTTAATGATTTTAAGAAAGATTTAAACCGAGTAATAGAAAAAGCAAGAAATGCAGGGATGGTCGCAATATTATGTTCTGGAGTAGATCATGACACAAATGTTGAAGTTCTCGAGTTGAGCGAGAAATACAAAATACTAAAAGCCTCGCTCGGAATATATCCATTGGACGCTGTGGGCCTAGGACATTACGATGGCGTGCATAGGCAGGCAAAGAAGATGGATGTTGATGCTGAAATAAAATTTATAAGACAAAACAGAGAAAAAATAATTGCTGTTG
>CAYJAX010000097.1:0-3132 GCA_964368545.1 Candidatus Woesearchaeota archaeon
AGATGCTCCAGGACACAGAGATTTCATAAAGAACATGATAACAGGAGCAAGCCAAGCAGATGTTGCATTCCTAGTAGTAGCAGCACCAGATGGAGTAATGGCACAGACAAAAGAACACGTATTCCTGCTTAAAACTTTCGGAGTAAATCAAGTATGCATTATAGTAAACAAAATGGATGTTGTCAACTATGCACAAGACAGGTTTGACAAGGTAAAAGCAGAAATAAGCAATTTAATAAAAGGAGTAGGTTACAAACCTGAAAAAGTACAGTTTATACCTACAGCAGCATTCTTGGGAGATAATGTAGTAAAGAAAAGCGATAAGATGCCGTGGTATACAGGACCTACAGTTCTCTTGCAAATAGATAATTTTGAACAGCCACAAAAACCTATAGCATTGCCTCTCAGACTTCCATTACAGGATGTTTACAACATAACAGGAATAGGAGTAGTGCCTGTAGGAAGAGTTGAGACAGGAGTAATGAAAGTAGGAGACAAGGTAATAATACTGCCCGCAAGAGAGGGAACAGGAGTGAAAGGAGAGGTTAAAACAATAGAGATGCACCATGAGCAAATACAATTAGCAGAGCCTGGAGACAATGTAGGTTTCTCAGTAAGAGGAGTAAACAAGAAAGATATAGCTAGAGGAGATGTACTTGGACATGAAGACAATCCTCCTACTGTAGTAAATGAGTTCACAGGACAGATAGTAGTCATAAATCATCCGACAGTACTTACTGTAGGCTACACACCAGTATTTCACATACATACAGCACAGGTAGCCTGCCAGATTATAAAACTAATAAAGAAAATAAACCCTGCAACAGGAGAGGTAGTCCAGGAAAATCCAGACATGCTAAAGAACGGTGATGCTGCAATAGTGCAGATAAAACCAACAAAACCATTGGTAATAGAAAAATCAAAGGACATACCGCAGATGAGCAGATTTGCAATAAGGGATGCAGGACAAACAGTAGCTGCAGGAATGTGCATAGACCACGTGAAGAAAGCATAAGACTTTATTTTAAAAAATTTACAAGAGAAAGCACACTAACAGAAGAATGTGATTTAAGAATATGAAAAGAAGTAAACAAAAATCTATCAAAATGTTACAGGAAATAAATCATGGACTTAGTCATTGATGCAAATATATTATTTGTAGTCCTTATTAAAGAAGGATTAACAATATAACTAATATCTAAGTCCATCTAAAGTTTTGTGATGTTTGTGCAAAATTGATTAAAAAATTCACTTTTTTATATGAATGCTTAACCTATTTCTTATTCCTTTTATTTTCTTTTCATCTAATCTTAGAATGACATTTTTGCAGTGGCTGATTAATGCTGGGGTTTTTGATATAATCTCATCATAGATTTTGTTGCTAACTTCCCTATCAACATAGTATTGGGCATCTTGTCTTGCATCAAATGCATCATCCAATAAATATAATTGTTCTTTAGAGAGATATTCCTCTAAAAATTCATTGGCAAAAATGATAGTGCAACTATGTATCTTACATTTTACCCCGATCTTTTGAAGTATTGAATATATTGAGAAATACATTGCATAATATGCTGCTGAGATTTTCCAGTCTTTGCTTTTTGCAAGTCTTGAAGTTTCAAGAGAAGATTCTGCCTTTAAAATATAGGCTTCTGCTAAACTACTATTTGGTTCTAATAATTCAATTCCGTTCTTGGTGTTACAGCACCATTCTATCTTTTTCATTGTAAAACTACCTCTATAAATCCTTCAATGCCTTTAATTAAAATGTGGTCATTTAGCCCTTCTTTAATTAATATATCTTCTTTATATTTCTTTTTAAAAATATTTAAAGGATAATTCTTTACATTGATTTTGATACCGTAGAGTTTTGATATTTCTTTTATTTTATTTATGTTATAATAACCTACTACAAAAATGTCTAAATCTGAGTCTTCTTTTTGATTACCTTTAGAATAACTGCCAAATATAAGCGCAATTCCTTCAATTGAATGGGTTATTTTTTCTAGAATGTCTTTTATGACTAAGTTTTTTTCTAAAAATATTATTCTTTTATAAGTCTCGGCAAGAATTAAATAATCTTTAGCTAAAAAATTCTTTTTTATTTTGTATGTTTTAATCTTGCCTCTTATAGTTGATTCTAAAATACTTCTCTTTTCAAGAAACTCTAATGCTAATTGGGCAGTTCTTGGACTTATTTTAAGCATTTTTTGAACCTCTCTAATATAATATTCTCTATTGAACCCTCTTGTAAATAAGCTCAATACTTTAAGCTGAACTTCAGATATTTTATTGTTTACTTTTCTATACATATGTATTACTAAGTATACATTAATATTTAAACCTTTCTATTGGCTGAGCATGTCTAAATTGATTTATAATAATACTCCCTGCTTGCTGCGGTTGGGAGCTTCACTTCTGAAACTTTTTTACTTCTTCTGGAAGAATTGCTTATAGCCTGTTTTATATAAATAACTGTTAATAAAAAACAAAAATATAATTACTACATTAAAGCCCTGTCAAGTACAGGATTACTACGTAAATCAGGATAGGCTTTATATCCCTCGTCTAGTAAACCAGCAAAAACATATAAGAGAATTGTAGATAGTCTGTCGAGATTTCTATCTGGCGAGTTAATTACTTTATCTAACTTTTTTAGAGCCTGTGTATATGCATTGGCTGCTGCAAAAATAACTCCATCTGATGTTTTTTCTTCTCTAATAATTCTTTCCATATAGCTTCTACCAAATAATATATGATCATATACTGCAAGGTCTACAGCTGTGAAGAATTCTCTCGGGGTATTATTTAGATATAGATTTAGATATAGCGGGCTATATCTCGCTCTTTGGTCAGGGTGATCTTTAAGAATATCCTTGAATTTTGTATCATAGACTCCTTCTACTTCCAATCTTGCTCTATCTTCTCTTTTATCTACTAACATATAAAAACCATTCAGAAACATATGAACTATTGGGTCGTCGGGATGTTCTCTCACTCCTTTTTCAACCAATTTAAGAAATCTTTCTCCCTTTGTGGGCTTCTTCTTCGGTCGTTTATAGATTTTTCCATGTTCTCAGTATCTCCGAATGGACTTTATTTTGGGATTCAGCAGTTGCTGAATCTTAGGCA
>CAYJAX010000098.1:0-3109 GCA_964368545.1 Candidatus Woesearchaeota archaeon
AGTCTCTGTTTTAGTTTCCTCCAATAAGCAGCAGAATCAACACACTCTGTTAATACCTGAATAACATCAACAATGGAAAAAACCCATTTTTCTTTATCAGAATCCCACTCAGCCCTTATCTTCTGGTTTTCAAATAGTTTTATCGCATTTGTCATTTTCCCATCCTTTAATTTTTATATCTGTATCAAATCCGACACGGTTAATTCCTATTTCATACTCTACAACTTTGATATATTTAATCATTTATCTTATCTCCTTCAAAAATCCTTCAAACTTTTTATCAATTTCTACTTCTTCCTGCTCAATTTTCTTTAGGTTTTCCTACTCTTGCATAAAATTAATGTCTTCAATATATTCGGAGATATCAACCTTGTCTAGACAATACTTCTTTAGTTTTTATCCTACAGTATTCTTAATTTTTAACTGTGTACTGACTCCATCCTTATACACATAATCCAAAATTACCCTTAACGGAGTCTCGAATGCTGATTCCTGCATGCCTGAAGTGTCTATGCTGCATGAAAGAGTGATTTTATTTTGTATAACATTTAATTCGCCCTCATTATTGTCTAAAGAACTGCACTTGACAATGCTTGCGCTATTTGAGAATTCAGTTAGCTCCACTCTAGCATGCACTTTGTTCTTGTCAGCATCGTCTTCTACACATTTTCCTCTGCTTAAGAATTCTCTGGAATATAATGTTCCCTTACCATTATTTACAGCCTCGATAAAAACAGAAACCTTATTTTCTCCTGTAGGCCTTTGCACAAAATTAGTAACCTGCAACGGCGAGCCTGAATTTTCAGACACTTTTGTCTCTTCAAGCTTGCATATCGGTGATGCGGGCCCAGTAACTTTATTCTTTAAGCACATATCCTTAACTCTAGATATTGTCTGATACTTATAGCATACATTCGCAGCAACATCCACTGTCCTGTCAGCATCCTCATCAGGCTTGTACCTTGCATCAAACTGCACTATTGTCTGCGTTGATGTTGATAATTTTTCAGCTTCCTTCCTTAATTTTTCTAACGGAACCTCATTTGCTTTTGTAGGGTTTGCTATCTGGAATGCATTATAGTTTATTCCATCAAGAGTGACTAGAGCTTCACCTTCCTTTACAGTATACTCCCCCTTATTCTCCAAAGTTAAGTCTATTTTAAAAGTCTCCAAATCTGAATCCAAAACTGTATTTGATCCGCTGGAGGATTCTATTCCTATCTTAGATACTATTCCTTCTTTTCCTCCTATGAATCCTGCGGCAGAAGGTTTTTTGGAACCGCCACCTGTGCACGCAGCAAGTATTATTATAGAAAGCAAGAGTAACATCATAAAGACTTTTTTGTTCATACTACCAATTCATCTCCTTTCAAAATACTTATTGTAGTGCCAACAACAGACTCTGCGAAACCATATTTCATTCTAACTGTTATTGGAACATTGATGTAATCCTGACTTAAATCATTTATAGATAGTGCACACTTAATAACCTTTTCGTTTTCGTTTGACCTTATACTTATTCTTCCGTTAGATACCTGCTGGCAGCCTGCAGAATCCTGATTTGCCAAAACATCTAATGATACAGAAGCAACTGCAGGCACTCCTCCAGATATTTCTCCGCTGCTTAATAATAATCCTTGTTTTGATTTAGAAATAGTCATCTCAATATTTAGCAATACATTATTAGACCCTCTTCTTGATGGCGTGACTGTTAGCTTCGATATTTTGAGAGGCATACTTGGCTGTTGCACACTTAACGTTTGTTTTGTGCCACAGTCTTTAGGTATATTTGGAGATACTGCTCCTGGAAGTTTTATGCATACAACAGCTCCTGCAGTTGTCTCCACACTATACTTAAAGTCAGCAATTATTGGCAAGTTCTGATAGCTTTTACTTATTTCTCTTTCTATTCCTCTATATGGAGATATAGGACTTACCTCTGGAAAATTAATCTCCATTACATAAGGACTTACTCCTCCATCAGTTCTTGTTGCTGGTGGCAAGTTTACATCTGCACAGGCATTGTCAGGAATTCCACCATAATTATCCGAAAGAGTATCTCTCAGGCATAGAATGCCTTGTATTCCCCCTTCATTTACAAGGCTGTTTGTTATTAGTATTGTAGCAAATATTTCTTCACCTTCATAAACTTCTTTTTCTGGCACTTCTGTGAACTTAATATCAATCCCTCCAGTAGATCCTGTTCCTGCGCCGCCAGTACAAGCATACAATAATAGCATTACTGATAAGAATAAAATTAAATTTTTAGTTTTCATTATTTATAAAAGTAACTAAGTTTTATAAAAAGCTTCTTGTTTATAATCACAGAATTAACCTAACCTACTAAATCAGGAAGCTTGTATATATCAACAGGAGATTTTCTTTCTACTTTGTAGATATATCTTGCGCTGGCTCTGAATGTATCAAACTGCAAACCACCTGTTGGAACTTTATTGACTCTGAACTTACAGCCAAATAAAGGACTAGCCTTAAAGAATTCAGCGCACTGTCTTTCCGATATTGCAAGTTCTTTTAAAGATTTTGAATTGCATTCCCTGTTTACTTCTGCTATTTTTTCAGCTTTAAGTTCGTATAATTTGAAACCTTCATCTCCAGGCCCTACATACTCGAAATCACATCTTGAAGACGAGCCAACACCAAAACCTTGCTCTCCCTGCAACACTATGTTTAGATCTGGAACATCTGGTATTTGCAATTGCAGGCTTTCTAGTTTTTCCAGGTTTCCAGTAAATCCAGCATTGTTTGACAGCTGTACGAATAACTGGTATGGTGATCCCATTGTTTGCGTTAGTGGTTGCGGAAAGTCAATTGATAACCCTAAATTTATTGGTCCTGCAGTAGAAACAGATCTTATTTTTCTTTCAGATGTTAATGAAGGATCTCTCACAGTGTAGTGTATAAAAGGATTAACTCCATTTCTTTCCAGACTCTCAAGAACATCAATGGGAAGGAAATATGCTTTTTCAGTAGCTCTTGTTCCGAACTCATATGTCACAATAACATTTGCAAATTTTGTTTCTTTAGGTCTCTTCATTGCCTCTGCAGTTATCCGTCCTTGAAAAATGCAGTTGAATGGCAATGATATAGA
>CAYJAX010000099.1:0-3077 GCA_964368545.1 Candidatus Woesearchaeota archaeon
TTAGCTCTTGTTCCGAACTCATATGTCACAATAACATTTTCAAATTTTGTTTCTTTAGGTCTCTTCATTGCCTCTTCAGTTATCCCTCCTTGAAAAATGCAGTTGAATGGCAATGATATCGATTCTCCTTTGTAAATAATTATTTCATTTTCACTTCCCCTGGATCCCAGAGCTTCAGCTTTTATCAATTCCCCGTTTTTGTAGTCTTCCAGGCTACACATAATATTTACTTTTATCTCATCTTCAAGACTTGAAACTTCTAAGCCTCCTGTTAGTTCTATGTCTTCTCCAGGTCTGTTTAATTTTTTTGGGTCTGAGAACGATTTTATTCTTACTCCAAGTCTTTCATTGTTTCTATTTTTTTCTACATCAGACTCAAAGCTCACAACTGGCTGCTCAGGGTTCACAAGAATGCTGTAAATTCTATTTAAGCCTGAATTTCCCCTTATAAAACTCAAGAATCCTTTTGCAGGCTCTTCAGCAGCAGCCTGCGCATGCTTTATCTGTGACGCTCCCTCTCCGGACTTTATTAGAACTCTAGGCAATCCTATGTATAAGACTCCAATTATTAATAGTACTATAACAACAAAAACTAAAGCCTTAACAACCCACATTAAAGGTTTTACAGCTAAATCAATTGGACCTTGTGTTGTTCTATATGTTCTTGCACCTCTATCATTTTCTTCCATGACAGACTACTCCAGCACTACTTTTAGACCAGTTATAGTGAAAGTCTTTGAAGGTATAATCCTTAAAAAATTAGTGCCGTCAACAACATAATCCCTTAAGTTAAGCTCAAACTTGCCTGACTCTGTCCTCATAAATATCTCATCGCTGTTTATTTCTATTCTCGCACTCTTAGTTTCTTTATTGTCTTCCAGAAGCAAGATTAGTGTAATATCTTTTTCATTGTCTTTCACCTTTTCAAAATTCTTATCACTTAAAGTAAACGTGTAAGAAGGAAATGAAGAATCTTTGGATTTTGTCCTTATTTCCACAGTGCTGAATAGGAAGTCTCCTTCATCTATCCTAAAAGAAATTGTGTTAGTTCCCTCAACAAGCAATGAAGATTTTAGTTCTACTGACTCCTCTGTGCTTAGGCATGAAATCTTTTTCCTGAACGCATCTTTTTCATTCAGAAGTATCTTAAAGTCAGTTACTCCGCTTTCAAGCTTTTCGTTGCAGAACTGCCTGAATGATAATACAACAGATTCAGCATCTTTCTTTTCGCTCTCTGAGACAGAAAATGTTCTTGATTCTTCAGCATTTCTCAGCTCAAATTCTTGTTTTACTCCTATATCTTTCAGGCTGTAAACATTGGATGCGAATATTCCTGTCGATACAGAAAATTCCAGCTCGTTGTTTTTTTCTAAATATGACTTTGGAAGCTCTATAACTTTTATTCCTGATGACTGTATTTCTTCAGCATATATAGTATTGCCATTTAGTTTCACTCTCAACTCTCCAGATGCCCTGCTTACACTAAAAAACAGATTTGCACTATTTGTATCAGACAGTGAATTTAAGCTGAATTTAAGAGTTGGTGATGATTTTGCAAACATACTTTTCTTTACAGTAATGCTTGAAGCCAGATTTGTTATTTTAGGCTCTGTCTTCAGGAACAGATTCATGTCAGAAAGCTTATGCACAGTAATGCTTGTCTTTGTCGGAAATACGCTTCCAGGTGATTCTGCAAGCAGTTCCTGCCTCTCGCTATCTTCAGACTTTTCTGCGGATTCATTATTGCCTTCCAGTATATCCTGCCTAACATCCGGAGGCACAAAAAGTATATACAAAACCATGAATAGCGCTATTATTATGATAATAACAAAAACTGCACTACCGTCAGAAGACCCTTTCTTGCATTTTAGCATACAAAACATGTGTTCTATTAATATTTAAACTTTTTTGAAATTTTTCTTCAGTGTAGTTAATTTAATATTCTATAAGATTTGGTTAATATTAAGAAAAATGGCAGCAGAAATGAAGGGAAAAAAATTTTGGGAATGTTTGATAGCACATAATATCAATTATAATATTTTTGATGAATACTTCTTAAGTCTGCTAAACTTTTCTAAAAAAACAAAAAAAATTATTATATCTTTAATTCA
Organism: Candidatus Woesearchaeota archaeon; assembly: GCA_964368545.1. Taxonomy (GTDB): domain Archaea; phylum Nanobdellota; class Nanobdellia; order SCGC-AAA011-G17; family GW2011-AR18; genus GW2011-AR18. The sequence continues at coordinate 2,112 of CAYJAX010000099.1, forward strand.
TATATTCTCACTACTTGCAACCTTATTGATTGGTTTAGTGTTGATTAACATGGCAACTTTTGGAGATTATGGAATAACAGGTTTTGTTGCTGTAGAATTAAACCAGAGCAATGACTCAATAGAAGAACTTTATACGGAACTAACTCCTATAAAGCCTTCAGAAAACAGGACAATGTTGGGCATCACTACAAGGAACTTTGAGTCATTAAATTTCACAAGCCGCTCTGGAAGAGCATTGCCTGTGAATTGGTTTGTGAAGTCTGAAATTAGTGGGGAGAATTCTGACAGCGGATTGTGGGAATGGTTGCCTGTTGAAGAGCCTGGCAGCAATATTCTCGTGGTAGACTTGGCAAAGTTGTATCATCCGGAACAAACGTCTGGAACTCCAGTCTATAAAATTTATTCCAGATCAATTCTCCCAGTTATTAATGCATCAGAAAACGTATACTATAACTTATCTTTTGACTATCAGAGTGAGATGACTGAACAATGTTTGCAGGTAGGCGTTGAATTATTAAATGAGAATACTTCTCCCGATACAACCCTTATCTTGAATCTTGGTCAGGTTCCTTCTGATTTGTCAAATTTTGGGGTTAGCTGGCAGACTGGCAATGGCTGGGTGCATGTTGATGCAAGAAGCGATTTTGAAATTCCGAGCAGGTCAATTGTACAGTTATATATTGCTGCCTTGTGCGAGAGCGGCATAATAAAATTTAGGAATTTATCTTTCAGCCAGACACAAATTTAAACGTAAATTATATAAACTTCTTTTTAATATTAAATCTGAGATGAAAAAAGAAGGGGTTTGTATATTGTTATTCAGTTTTTTGTTTTTATGCATGGTTAATATAACCTCTGCTGCCACAGTTTCAAATCCGCAGATTAAGACTGTTGAGTTTTTTATTAACCAGAGCAGCGGCAGAGTTATAGACAGCCGCGCTCAGCAGATCATGCCATTCACCTTCT
>CAYJAX010000100.1:0-3045 GCA_964368545.1 Candidatus Woesearchaeota archaeon
AGTTGACGCAAGCAAAATAACATGGATAAAAGGATGGTATAAAGACACCCTTAATGATAAAACCATTAAGAGCAAAAAAATAGGGGATGTTGGAATTGTTTTCATAGATTGCGATACTTACACTTCTTCCAAGCAAGTTTTAGATTTTCTTGCCCCATTAATCATAAAACCTGCAATTTTTTGTTTTGATGATTGGAAATTGTATGATATGGATATAAAGGGAACTGGAGAATATAGGTCATTTAATGAATTCTTAGAAAAAAACAGACACATAAAAGCCAAAGAAATTAAATCTTATAATAGGAAATCGAAATCATTTTTAATAACTCCTAAAGTTACTTCTAAGGATTGAAGAACAATGAAAAAAATAAATGTAGCAATTATTGGGGTCGGAAGTTTTGCTAAAGCATTAGTTGAAGGAGTTTCTTTTTATACAAAAACCCCAAAAGAAACAATAGGATTGTTACATCCAAAAATTGGTAAATACCAAGTCAAGGATATTAATTTTGTATGTGCTTTTGATGTTGACGAGAGAAAAGTTGGACAAAAGTTACACAAAGCCATTTCTATGGGTGCAAATGTAACGAAAGAAATTACTAAACCGATAGAATATGAAGCGATTGTTCACAGAGGCCCAACCCTTGACGGAGTTATTGAGGAGATGAAAGGCAGGTTTGTTCAAGAGAGCAAATCTTCCGTGGTGGATGTTGCTAAAATTCTTAAACAAACTAAAACAGATGTGGTAATTAATCTTGTTCCGTCTGGAAGCGATAAAGCAACAAGGTTTTATGCTGAAGAAGCACTAAAAGCAGGTTGTAGTTTTATTAATTGCACTCCAACTTCCTTAGCAAATATTCCTAACTGGAGAAAAAGATTTGAAGATGAAGGACTTGTGCTTCTTGGTGATGATATAAAAAGTCAGCTTGGAGCGACGATGTTGAATAGGTCTTTATTGCAATTGCTAAAAATGAGAGGGATAAAAGTTACAAAAACCCATCAGGAAAATCGTGGAGGAAATGCAGATCATTTTAACCTTCTTTATCGGTTTAAACATAAAGAAGAATCAAAAAGTAGTGCACTTAAAAATTTCTTAGAGAAAAATGATGCCGAACCAACAGTTAGGTTTTTTTACACAGGCGAACCTTCAGGTCATAAATTAGTTAATATCATCATAGAAGGCGAAATATTTGGGCGTACTCCGATTTTCATAACTTCTGTAATTGAAGATGAAATTAGTATTAATGGGGCTGGTACGCTTGTGGATGCTGTAAGAGTGGCAAAATTCTTAGTTGATAATGATAAACAGAAAGAAGCAGAGAATGCCTGTTCTTTCTTAATGAAAAATTCTCCTAAAACTATGTCGGACTCTGAGGCTCTTAAAGCATTTAATGACTTGATAACTTGATCAAATCCAACCACCTATTTTCTCCTAATTCAAGATCAACTCCTGCTCTTTCAGAAGGTACTTCATTAGTTGTCGAGTGATTTTCTATGAAATTATGCTGGATAACTATTGCCGTCATCAAAATGGGAGCAGACCATAAAGCTTTTAGCCCTCTAAAATCAAGAACTCTATCTTTGATTTTCATAAACACAGTTTCAATTCTATAATTGTGTATTTTTGTTCTTCTAACGTTTTGAATCTTATGCTCCACCATCAAGCCACCAATTTTGTTAGAATAAAATAATTTTTTGAACGCTTTTGGATAGAATTGGGCTGAATCTGTTTGGATGTATTTTGGTTTTCCTTTACTAACTGACTTCTGAATGAAAACAATTGCCTCCTTTATGTTTGTGGCAACAGAATAATGTATTCCAGTTATCATTCTTGTGTCCCAATCAACACATGCCCAAAAATTATCTTTATTACCTAATCTGTTAATTTCTGTTTCGTCAGCGTAATAATAACCTCCTAGATTATAGCCAAGTCTTTCCACAAACTTGTGAACTATTAAGCTATATCTTCTAACCCAGTCTAAAATAGTCATGTGACTAACATTTATTGAAAAATGTCTTCTCAACTGATTTCTCATCTTTCTTGATGAAAGATTCGAGAGATACATATCTATGGACATTGTTATCGTATTAGGATTGAATCTCATTCTGCAAAACCCATCATCGTTGGTAAAGAATCTCTTGCAACTTTTACAACAATATTTCTGAATTTTCCCTCGATAACCAGTTTTTCTAAATCCTTTTTTGCAAAAGTTAGTGCTTGAGCAATATTTACATTTTATAGCATCTTTCATGCTATAATTAGGCACCCGAACTATATAAACTTATCGGTACCCGAATATACTATTCCTTCTCGATGATTATCCTATTTTTATCAACTTTAACCTTTAGCTCTTTATCAAGCAAATTTAGCTTTTCAACAGCTTCTTTAGGTAAATTAATCCTATACTTGTAGTAAGTTGAATTTCCAACTTTTTTATCAACAACTTTCATGACTTTCATAAATTAATTAGGAACCCGAAGTTTAAAAAACTGTCGAAATCTAATGAATATAAATGACGTTAAGTTTACAGCTCATTATTTTCTGATCTCTTTTCTTTTTCTAATGATTCCAATTCATATCTTGGATGAAGCTTGGTTACTCTAAGTGATAGATAGTGTAATTTTCCTGTTGCTAACTCTCCAATTCCTTCTATTACTACTAAAGTCCCCATTATGTAGAAAGCAGTATCTACTGGATAATTAAAATATTTTAGCCCAAAATAATAAGTTATTGCACCCAGACCAATTCCTGCTGAACCATGAATTCTATTTCCGATATTTTCTAGTTTTGTATGTCCATCTACTCTTCTTATTTGTTTTCGTAAATTTTCTATTCGTTCATCTATCGCCATAATTATTTGCATCACTAAAACATTTATATACATATATTACGCATTAATCTGTATTAAAAAGAGGTTATTGATGGCTGAGGATAATATTTTAAGGAAATACAGAAAAAAAATAAGCTCGCACATTGATGAAGAATCTGAAGGTCAGATTAGGGATTCTTCTGATCAAGCATTCTCTGCTGACTACTTGAGGTTTAAG
>CAYJAX010000101.1:0-3037 GCA_964368545.1 Candidatus Woesearchaeota archaeon
CACAGGCTGACTGCATGAACAGAGCGGAGTGGGACAAAATAGAAGAGCTATCAAAAAAGTTTGATGGAGACGAAATAAAAAAGGCAGAAATAACTTTCTTTAATGATAACTGCAACCTGGTGAGCTTTACAGCTTCTCATGGCTTGCAGAATCATAGAATATCCCCAACTTTTAATTTGGGAAATCAACCACTATTGTGCTTGTGTTATGTATACGATGATTCCTGCATAAAAGAAGCTTGTTATAAATTTAACAGCATTGATTCTATAAATCCCAGGCAGTTTTCCACTCATGACTATAAAGGGAATAACGGCATCTTAAGGTTTGTTAAAAACAATAAGCAGTTGTTTATAGAACCAGTGCTAGAGCTTAAGTCTCCCGAAGTTATAAATTATGCTTCTTCTCCAGAATATAATCCCCTTGACAGGAATAATTTGATTAACAAACTAGGCCTTACTTTTAATACCAGAGAAATAACCTCTTTCCTTCCAATTGTTGAAGTCAAGACTGACCCGCGGTTTGTTCCTGAAGGCATAAACAACATTGAAGGATTTACTATGCTTTTTGATATTAGATTAATAGCCCACACAAAAAATGTTGCTGTGTCTTCATTGGTGCAATCTAATAAAGAAATAAGTTATATTAATGTCGAAAAAGCATTTATAGAATTAAATATTCGCAAGGAAAGATTTTCTAAACTGCCTGAGAACCTGAAGAATCATGTCAAACTTTTTTACCTTAAAAATAATCTTTGGGAATTAGCTAGGCTTTCTTGTTCCGAGACTGTCGATTACTATTTATGCTCTTCTTATCTTAATGGCTTTTCAGATACTTTTGTTCTTTCAGCATCTGCAACTGACGCTATATCTATTATTCTGACTAATGAAGAAATTGCTCTTTTGAGTTCTTCAGGAAGCTCTATTCAGTTAATTACCGGTTTGGCAGAAAAAATTGGCGTTCCTCCAGGTCTGGCTGTTGCTGTTGCCTTGCAGGAATCAGGGCTGAAGCATTTCAACGATGATGGAACTGTCATGCTAGGCGATGAAGGCGAAGCTGTAGGCATGTTTCAAGTAACAACAAAGCTCTCCCAACCCAAATATGACTGTAATCTCGAGGATTTGCCATGCAATATTGCTGCAGGCATTGACATACTCAAGAAATGTTATGACAGTGTTGGAAGTTCAAGACTTAACTATAAGGGCTGCCCTAGTTCTAATTATGACCAAGTTTATACTGGATGGGATGCTGCGCTCAGATGCTATAACGGATGGCCTGAATATTACAGCTGCAGCGGCGACCCAAGTTATGTAGATAATGTAAATTCAAAATATGATAAACTTTCTTCAGACTTAAAGCAAAAGGACGGCATGTACAATGTTAATCAAAGATAAAAAAGGAGATCTTGAACCTTTTGCCCTTCAGATGTCCTGGTGGGTTGATATTGCTATGCTTATCTTAGTTATTTTTGTTTTTTATTCTGTTTACAATAAAATAACAACTAGCGAAATTCATAACTTGAAAGCAGCTGTCAGAGACTTTTCTTTTGCACATGATGCTGTGATTTCATCTCCCCATGAAGTATTCCTGTCTTATAGAATTAATGATAAAGTTGACATGAACTTTGATATGAAAGAATGCATAGTCTTTGCAAAGTCTAAAGAAAAAAAATATGCCCTGCCTTCCCGTTTTCCCTGCGCTAAGAACAGTCTTGTAAAATCTGACAGTAAAATCTTGGAGGGTAATATCGCTGTTTCAAAAAAATGAAAAAAGGATTTATGGCTGCTGAATTTCTGGAATGGATTATAAAGTTCTCCTTCATACTTATCGTTTTCCTTTTCATATATTTTGTGGCTTTTAACTACCTTAACGAAACTATAGATACAAACGACCTTGAAACTTATTTGCTTTCAAAGAATTTATTATACTCAGATTCTTGCCTTGCTTTCAATAATGGTCACAGGACTTTTCCAATGCATGTTGATGTCAAGAAAATTTCTGACGAAAGGTTAAGCTCATGTTTTTCTAAGGAGACTATTGGGTTTAGAGTTGCTCTTCTTAATCTTGATGGCAATGAGGTTAAATCTGCAAAGTCTTTGACTATCAAGCAGCAAGGTTTTCTTACTAAAGGCTCTAAATCAGATTATCCCATATGTGAATCTATACCGGAATATAAGTGCAGCACGAGAAAAGATTTTGTTGTTTATCACAATAATCGAGATATTAAAAATGGCGTTTTAGTTACCGAGGTGGTCAACTTTGTTGGATAAGAAAGGCATTGATTTTGGATTGTCTATATACCTTGTACCTGCAATGTTTTTGCTAGTGCTTATCCTAATTTTTTATGTTATTGTATTCTTTGTACTTGGAGTTGCCAAAGCTCCAGACCTTACTATAAGGAGCGAGTCGCTTTCAGATTCTAGCAAACTTAATGTCCTTCTTACTTCTCCAATTGAAGGTTATGGTGATGTTTCTGATTTTATAATCAACAACCATGATTCTGTAGACTATAAAAGATTTAATGAAATAATTAAACCAAAGCTTAACAATTTTCCCAAACCTGAGTATAAGAATGCGTTTTGGAATCTAATTATTGAGAGAGAAGATAAAAAGATATTTAGTATTGAGGCGTCAACTATTGGTGCTTCTGATTACAACAAACAGTACATATACCTCCCTACAAAAGATAAGTCTTTGATTAAAATTACTTTATTTCTAAATTGTTTTGATTGCGGTAATAAGGAGGTTGCAAAATCATGATGAACAAGAGAGGATTTTTTATTCCGCTTTTTGTATTTGCCACTTTTGTCATGCTTACCCTTCTGACTTACGCCATTCTTTCTACAAATGCCAACAGGAATGATGTTATCGGCTCTGCTGCTGTTTCCCTGATTAAAATTTATGATGAAGGAGAGAAAGTGATGATCTATCTTGACAAATCCTCCAAACTTGACAAGATGAATGCCATGAGAATCCTTGGAGAAAACGGAGGTTTTATGTCAAGCCTTGACTGAGAGAAATTAGACGAGATCGCAAGAGC
>CAYJAX010000102.1:0-3032 GCA_964368545.1 Candidatus Woesearchaeota archaeon
ATATAAATATGAACTAATATATAAATCTTTCAGTGGTTAATTAGGTCAATATGTTATCATAGTACTGTGTATCTTGCTGTAACTGCTGTAAAGCAATGAATCCTTCTGAACTTTCAATTCTGTTTGATGGAATTAAGTCTCTTGTATACATTACCATTCCGTCTGGAAGCTGTATTGTTAAGTTTCTTGTAATATAGGATACTGTAGAAGCGGAGTAACCAATGTGTTTTGCTACATCTTCTTGATTTATTCTCTTGAGTTTTTTAGGGTTGCCTGATTCAATGTATTCTTTTTGTTCTTGACATAAATAAGCCACGAGTTCTAGCTGTCTTTGTTTGCGCCATTCTCTTTCTCTTGCTATTGCTCTGGAAAAGCTGTCAGCATTTGGTAGGTTATCTCTTGACTTAAACCGCTCTAATTTTCTGTTTATCCTTTCATCAAGCTGAGAATTATATTGTACGGTGTATGATCCTTCTCTTAAGTTTACAATTACTGCAGGATTTTCTGCATAAGTTGAATCTGGAATTTTACCCTTAACTTCTCTCGATTTATCAGAAAAATCTCTGCCAAAAAAATAACTTCCTTTTCTTTCATGTTCTGGATTTTGTCTGTAAAATTCTTTAATGCCTTCCAAACCTTCTTCTAATAAAATTTCTAATTCTAAATCAGATAATGCCAATACTGGGCTTGACTTTCTACCTTGATCTTGTTTTTGCAACAATTGCATTCTTATTTCTGTCATTTTATATCTTTAACGAAGCCTCCTATCTTCGCTGAAACCTTTCCTGTACACTTCTGCAAATGTTCTGAATAAACCAGTTGATGGATGGAGCGGGAATTTTTCTATATACCTTGCTCTTAAAAATTGATTTTTAGGATTAGCCTCCATAAAACCCGGATTAGCTACTAAAGAATCTAATGACCCATCTTTATTTTTATCGGTACCAAAAAATTCTGGTTTTCCATCAAATATAAATGCATTAGTTCCTCCAAGCATCCAATCTTTTCCTTTGTAATGTTCATTAAGTAAATCTCCAGGATTAGCTAAATCACTATTAAATGAAACCACAACTTTTTCTGGATCTTTTAAAACAACACTATAACCAAATCTTTTGTACTGTTCAGCTTCTTGTTTAATTTTTGATATTGTTGTGTTTGCAACGTAAACAAATCCCCCAAGAACTGCAGCCAAAACTGTAGGCATGATAGATATATATGCTAAGTATGAAACTCTTCTAATCCTTCTTCCTTCATATTCTACACTTTCTGTAAAATAGTTTCCAATATTTCGTAGCTTATCTTGTAATCTGCCCACTTTATTCTCTTAACATCGAAATTCTCCCTGCTAGTTTTAATGCTTGCCCCAATTGCCATTCTGGTGGAACTCTTGGAGTAACAACAATTCTTATTCCATTTGTTTCATAATTTCTTCCTTTAATATGAATTTTTCCAGTACTAAATATTTCTTCTAATAATTTATCATGAACATAATTTGCTTCTTCTCTTGAACTTAATTCAACAGGTGTTATTGACATTTCTACTGGCGTTACTAATCTTCCACCATTTTGTTTTATTTGTTCTCCTGCAACATAAGCAATTCTTATGCATTCATTTGCCATGTCTTGCATTACATAATCTCCGCAGTCTTTTACTGTTTGATGCCAAGCAGCTATTGGCCCAGCAGGCAGTGTTGTATGCAGCGTAAACGGAGACTGCATATAATAATCAACATTTGATTCAGGGGTTTTATTTTCATCAACTAACAAAAGTGCTATTCCTGGTTTCCCTACAAATTTGTAAGGATCAATTGTAATTGAATCTGCTTCAGGAATTTTTTTCTTTACATGCCTTGATAATGTTCCTAAATATCCACCATAAGCTGCATCTACATGAAGCCATGCACCATCTTCTCTTAATTGTTTTATTAATTCTCTTTCAGCTAAATCTTCAATAGTTCCTAATTGTGTTGTTCCATAAGTTGAAACAACTGCTGCAATATCTTTTCCATGTTCACTAACTGCTCTTGCAAGCTCTTCATTATCAACTTGATATCTTTGGTCTGGATCAGCATCTAAAACTATTGGTTCTAATTTTAAAGAATGACATGCTCTTGCAATTGAAATATGAGATAAATTACTGCATAATACTTTATTTCTTCCTGTATAATCTCTTGCTAACTCTAAAGCTCTGAAATTTGCTTGAGTTGCATTTGGTTCTAACAAACCCTTCATGTTAGGCTTACCTAAAAGAGATTTATGATAATCTACAAAGTAACGAACTAACACTTGAGTTTCTTGATCTGAACCATTTGCAACGTTGACATTATCCCATATGATCCCAGCTTCTCTTCCTTTGTGGGTGCATGATCCTATGATCATTGAAAAATCAATAGGTTCTCTTTTTCTGCTAAATATTTGCGATAACATTTTATTCTTCACTTCCAAATTGAACGTAAGTTACACCTAATGAAACAGGCGTGCCACTTCTTATTTTTCCAGGACCGCAGTCCCAGTATTCTTCTGTGTTCTTGCTTTGTGCCGGTCTTGATTGAAGTGTATCTTCATATAACTCAACTTTATATTTCTCACTAAATTTATTCATTACTTTTCTTAATCTTTGATTGTTTGTTGCAATTCTTACTGTTTTCCCAGTTTCTTCATACATTGCTAGAGCCTTATCAGCCAAACTACCAAACAGTGCTATGCCATAATCATCGTTCCATTCACTGTCGTAAACATTCTCAGCCAATAGTGTTGGTGTGCCTTCCCAGTCTACTAATCTTACTATACCCATTGCAATAGGCCTTTCATCTCCGTTCGCAATATGATATAATGTTTTGTTTGAATCAACAACAAAACTTAATAGCGATCCATTAAGTGTGCTGTTGACTTTCCAGTTCTGGCAGTGTGCTACTGGCGCCTCTCCAAATTTTAATAATGTTTCAAGATCCTCAACTTCATAAACAACAACTTTTCTTGCATCTCTGTAAACTGGCTGATCCAGTGTATCTTTGATCCATTTTATATTTTCAT
>CAYJAX010000103.1:0-2978 GCA_964368545.1 Candidatus Woesearchaeota archaeon
TGCTCTTCCGATCTGAAAAGAGTTCGCTGTCCTTATTGCGGCTCAAAGATATTATACAAGCCAAGAATAGTTTCTTCGACAGTAAAGGCAATATGAAGCAGATGCAAAAAGATACAGAAAGAAAAATAGCTCAGCTGCAGTTAATAGAGCAGAATCTGCAAAACGCATTACTGCAAAAGCAGCGTTTTCAGTCAGAACTTTTTGAAATAGAAAATGCATTAAAGGAAATAGACAATGCAGAAGAAGTATACAAGATAGTCGGCAACATCATGTTATCAAAAAAAAAGGAAGATTTAAAAAAAGAGCTCGTCTCCAAAAAAGTGGTAATAGATATACGAATTAAGAACCTAGAAAGAGAAGAATCAAAGATAAGGGAAAAAGCAAACACCCTGCAAAAAGAAGTTATTGGCGAAATCGAAAATGACAGACGTTAAAAAAGAGGTTCTGGAAATTCTAAACACTATTAACGGCGACAGCACAGTTCCTAGAAATGTTAAGCAGAAAATACAGGAAGTAGGCACAATTCTAAAGAACAATTCAGAAGATATGGCCATGCAGATAAACAAGGTATTGCAGGAGATTGATGACCTGTCAGAAGGCAATAATCTCCCAGATTACACAAGAACCCAACTATGGAATATAGCCAGTTTGTTGGAAACAATAGTTTAGCCTATAGAAATGTTTATATATCTCTTATTCTATTTTTACAGTAGAGGTAAAAAATGGGCGCATTTGAAAGATTCAGGGGAATGCTTTTTGGCGAAAGAACAGATGATTTTCTTGATGAATCCCCTGAAGACTATGTTGAGATAAACACCCCAGACTCAAGCTCAAGGACAAAGATAATAGTAAAGCCATTTGTTATTCATGATTTCCAGGATATTAAGCACCCTATAGATGCATTAAGAGAAGGCTACACCGTTGCATTGGTAAACATAAGGCCATTAAAGGACAAAGACATTGTTGAGCTAAAAAGGGCTATTAATAAATTAAAGAAAACATGCGACGCCGTTGAAGGCGACATAGCTGGTTTTGGTGAAGACTGGATCGTAGTAACACCAAGTTTCGTAGAAGTTCATCGTCATTCTTCAGCTCCAAGATCGCCTTCTAGATTTGGAATGGGTTCAGGGGATATAAAGGATATATAAAATGAGTTTATTAAGCAAAATAAAGTCATTATTTCCTGAAGACAATAGCCCATGGTTTTCAGACACGGTTTTACTAAATTTTCTTCTACACAGGTAATAGGTCTTACAATAAAGAAAGAAGAGAAATAATTTTAGAAGGAAATAAAAACGTAAAAGTATTAGATTAGGTTATCCCGAGAAGTCTAAGAACCAATCACAGGTTTGGTACAGCAAAACAAGAACAAAGTTTATAAATTCTTTTCTTAAAAAGTTACAAATATGACGGAATTAAAGAATCAAGTTTGTCCTTTCTGCAAGGAAAAAACACTGACGTTGACAGAAGAGACTTATAACGTGCCGCATTTCGGAAAGTGCTTTTTGATGTCGATGAACTGCTCAAGCTGCAGTTACAACAGCTCAGATGTGGAGGCAGAAGAGAGAAAGCCGCCAACAAGACAAACATTCACATTAGAAAATAAAAAAGATCTAAATATTCGCGTTATAAAATCATCAGAAGCAACAGTAAAAATACCTCAACTTAAAATGGACGTTACGCCAGGAATTGCATCATCAGGATACATTTCAAACATCGAGGGCGTTTTATTAAGGTTCAAAAAGATAATAGAAAAAGAGAGGGATGGCAACGACGACCCAGAAGTAAGAAAGCACGCAAAAAATCTTCTAAAAAAATTATGGAAAGCAGAATTGGGAGAATTCCAGTTAAAAATAATTATTGAAGACCCATCAGGAAACTCAGCAATAATTTCAGATAAGACAGAAGTTAGTAAGTTAAAATGAGCAATAACTATTTAAAGTTTAATTCTCTAAGTTAGAATATGAAATTCAAAATTAGAGAAGACAAACCTGATTACGAATGCCAAATTTACGTAGATGGGAAATTAGTCTGGCATGGTCTCAATCCGGAAGGAAAATACGGGGAAATAGTTAAAAGGTATCCTAGTAAGAAAGTATCTATCGCCTGGAAATTAATAGAAGGAATATTGGTCCCCACATTTGAGATTCCAAATTAAGCAAATCCAATTAACCCTTTTTCTAATAATTCTTCCCAGCTTCTTTTCCCAATAACAACACTAGCTTCTCTAGAATTTATAATAGGTTTATCATATTTTCCATAATCTTCAACAGCAATTCTAGGACATGCAGTATCAATGAAAGCATCAACATCATAAAAATTCATCAAACTAGGATTAAATTCATCAACCATAATTATAATCACTTCCTTTCCTAACTTCTCCAAATCATTTTTCAATCTTTCAGCAATTTTCATATTATACTGCCCAATTTTATTGTCAACTACAATCCCTATCTTATTAGCTCTTTTAACTTTATCAATAGCAATTGCTCTCTGTCTTATTACTTTATCTCTCTCGCCATTCATAAGTTCTAGATTATTCGACTGCTCATCAAGTAAATACACTTCTTTATCAGTGCACATTAAAGCAACTCCAAGAGAATGAAATTTATTTCCTATTACAAGAAAACCGTCGACTTCATTTTCAATAGTTTTCAAGGAATTATATTCGCAGCCAACAACATGCCCATCATAAGCAGCAAAACCTTTTTTCTTAGGAACTAAAACTTTCTTTCCTTTGCTTTCCAAATATTCTTTTAGACTTTCAAACTGTTTAATATACTGAACGCTTCCGATTAATCCGATCTTGACAATATTTAACTTCTCGATATTTCTGCTCAACAAGTTAACTGCATCCAGCTTAGAATGCAACTCAACATACAGAACAGGAAAATCAGTTCTCACAAAGGGAGCATGTCCAAAATGGACAAGTAAATCAGCTTTTATTTTTCTAGCCTCCTCAACAGCCAAATCACATC
>CAYJAX010000104.1:0-2937 GCA_964368545.1 Candidatus Woesearchaeota archaeon
AAAACTAGCTGAGGTTATAATGCTTAATAGGGAGAATAAATTGAATATAAAACCGGGGTATGACGGGGTTTATGGAGAAATAGTTTTGGATGAAAAACAAGCTTCCAAGAATCAAAAAATAAAATCATACGAAAATAAACAGAAATCATTGGGCGAGTTTGGTAGTTAGCCTATGTAATTAATTACTTCTTTCCTTAATCTTTTGCCTTTCTCCTCTTTAGACAGGTCAAATCTTTCTATCTTAGTTTTTACTTCTTTTTCTATAAGCTTGACTTCATTATTTATGCTGTCCATATCCAGGCCTAATTTTAATATTTTGTTGATAATTTTCAATAATTCTCTTGCCTCTTTTATTCCTAAATATGTTGGGTGCCCTAGGGTCTCTACAAGCAGAGTTGCGCCTTTCATGCCTTTCATTTTAGCCATGCCTAACAGGACGCCGCTGACTCCTACAATAGGGCCAACCATTCCTGCTGCATCGCCTGCGCCTTCTTTCTTGTATTTATCTATAATCCCTTTATCAGTTCCTGCACAATAAACTTTAGGGCTTTTTGGCATTTCTCTCATTCCTATTCCTCCGAGTGTTATTATTTCAGTTCCTTTATTTTTCTGGAATAGTTCTAGAAGCTTCTCGCAGAATTCATAGCACTCTTTCTCATCTACTGGCTGGACATCTCCTGATACTAGGAATAGTTCATTATTCTTTAATTTTTTGTGGTATATTTCTACTTTCGGAAGCTCTGTAAGCCCTTTTTCATTGACAAACACGCAGTTAGGGAAACTGTTGGAATATATTTCATATATTTTTTTGGCATTTAATGTTTCTATTATGAAGTCAACTGTGATCTTGCCTACATTTCCTATGCCTGGCAAACCTTCAAGAAGCAGGGTATTATCAGCCACACGCATATTCCCTGTTTTTTTAATGTTCCAAAATCCATCCATAGTATACAATTAGGTATAACACACTTTATATATGTTAGGATTTAAAGAATAATGTGTTGTCCAAAAACTATTTCCTCTCGATGATTCAATTCCTTGTATTTTCTATAATGTTTAAGTAATCACATGAATATATGAGTGAAATTATAAAATTATCAATTCTTGATTACTACAATGTCATCTTTTTCTTGTACTCCAGCCTGTACTTCCCGTACTTGTCTTCTGGACTGTATTTTGCTGGCTTTGTGCTTAAGCATTCTCCGCCGCAGATGCAATGTTTCTCTAAAGTGTACTTGCCGCATCTTGTGCATTTTAATATCTGTTCAACCATCTTTTTTATAGCTGAAGCTGTATCCCAGCTTTTTTGACGCCTCGTTTATTTTCTGTAGTATTTTGCTTAAAATATTTTCTGCTTTCTTGTAGTCTGTAGACTTAATGTACATTTTGTACCTTGGAGCACCGAGATATACTATTTTGCTTCCCATCTTCTCAGCTTCTGATAGTATCTGTTTTATTACGTCTATGCCGTCCTCTCTGTAAGTCTTAATGTTTAATTCGTAGCTTAACGTGACCTCAGGCGGCTTTATCTTTTCTATAACTGTCTTGTACAATTTTTCTGAAAGTTTCTCATTTGCTTTGAAGTCGTCTACTACCTGTTTTCCTTTCTCAACTATTGCGCTGAAAAGCCCATACAAGCTTCCGTACTTTTCTATTGCCTTGTAGCCTACTTGTTCATATATTTTTTTCAGGTCGTAATTTAGGTCTTTGCCTATTTGCTCTAAAAGTTTTTCTGCCTTTTCTTCTTGCTTGTAGCTATTGATCTTGTTGACCATGACGTTAGTTGGTACTCTTCTGAGTGAAAGGTCAATGTTGTCCTGCCTGTTTATATTTATGACTTTGCAGACTATTCTCTTTCCTTCTATTACATAATCTCTTAAGTTCCTTATTCTTCCAGGAGCTATCTCTGAAATGTGTATCATGCCTTCGGAGCTTTCATATTCATCAATGTTGACAAATACTGAGTAGGGAGTTATTTTTTTTACTGTGCAGATGAGTATTTCTCCTTCCTCTGGCTTTCCTTTCTTCTTGTAGAACATAAAAGTATAAATGCCTGGATAATATTTATATAACTAACTATTTTGTATTTTGATATGATAAAGATTTTATTTCTCGGTAAGACAAAAGAGAAGTTCATACAAATAGGGATTAATGAATACCTGAAAAGACTGAGAAGATTCGCAAGAATAGAAATTGTAGAAGTTAAGAGTCTTGATTATAATTTTAGAGATGACTATGTTGTATTGTTTGATGTTAATGGAAAAATGTTAAGCAGTAAGGAGTTTTCCAAAGTTATTAGAGATACTGGGAGAAATATTATTGTTGCTATTGGTGACGAGAATGGAATTAGTGAAAATGTAAAGAAGAGGGCTGATTTAATATTGTCTATTTCAAGTATGACTTTTACGCACGAAATGGCGAGACTTATAGTTATGGAACAAATCTATAGAGCCTATACTATAATAAACAGCATGAAATATCATAGGTGAATATATTAATTGATAAATAGTGTAATTTATTTTCAGAGAATTGCCAAGATTTATTTTAAGTCTATTAATCATTAAAGAGATGTATTTAAGAAGACAAAACCTCTAATTGTTTGGCATTTATTTTGCTCTTTCCTCCAGTAGGTTGTGCAAGAACTTCCTCGCAAACAAGGCATAATACTTTAGTAGATACTGCGCTGTATATATTCTGCTCATTTTTGCATTTGCTGCATCTTACTCTTACAAATTTTGTCTTGGTTTCTTTTTTTGATTTCATTGGAACTCAATTTTTTTTGCTCTGAAGCCTTTTTTTTGCTGGGTTGACTTATTGCATTCCTTGCAAGTATACTTTAGAGCTGTTTTCTTGCTTATTTTCGCTCCTGTCCTCTTGAATTTTGAGATGGCTGGTTTGCTTCCCCATTTCCCCTTGTTTCCAGCTCCTCTTCCTTGT
>CAYJAX010000105.1:0-2933 GCA_964368545.1 Candidatus Woesearchaeota archaeon
GAGTATGTCATAATTCTAAACAACCTTGTAATGTGCTTAAATATTTTATGGATGATAAATTAGATTTTTAGTGTGCAGAATTTCTTGATTTCAGTTATAAAAAATAATATCTTTGTCTTCTTCAACAATATTAAGATTGAAATTCTCCATAAGTGCAGCTTTAATCCTATCAAATCTTTCAGACTTCTTAAGAAGAGTGATAACTATCTTTGAATTTTGTTTGGCTGTTCTCTTTATCTCGCTTATTGCTCTCTTCAGGTCATTGAAGTGATGCACTGAAGTTATTGCAAGAATGATGTCAAAAGAATTATTCTTGAATGGCAGGCTTTCAGCATAACCGCAAATCCTGTTGCCTTTGCCTGTATTAAGCATATTGAATTCAGAGTCTATTCCAATGCTGAAGCATTTGAAAAAATTGGTTGAAACAGTAGTTCCGCATCCTATATCTAATAGTTTGTCTGTTTTTCTGACTTTAATTATCTTGGATATAATATTAAGTTTGCGAGTTTGCTCCTCAATATATAGGTTATCATAGCTTTTGTAGATTATATCGTAGTTCATTTAGTAGTCAAGAAGGGATTTTCTGTCTTTCATAACAATGTCGTTAGTAGCTATTACTTGAACACTTTTCTTTCCGCAGTTAAAGCAGTGGCCGCCAAACTGGAAATTTGCAGATCTTGAAAAGCTGAAGCCGCATACATTGCACTTGTAATAAATCTTATCCGGAGCAATAGAAGTCTGCACTACCCTATCAGGCCTGGAGCCTCTAGCAATGCTGTTGTAGCAGGAAAAACAAATTAGGTTTTTATCATCTCCGTAAGTTGTCTGCGAAATAGGAACTTTTGCTGAACAGCTGGCACATGCAACAACAACATCCTGGTTATATCCCATAAAATCACCTGCATAAATAAATGATTAGGTAGTATATAAAGCTTATTTTGATAATCTAAGAATTGGAGCTATAACCCCCCTTATAACTTTAATAGCAGCTGTGATTTAACTTCTAATAATTAAGAATTAGAAGATTTGAAGTTACTATCTAAAAATTTTAAATTAATTTTAACATTTCTTCAGGTGTGATTATTTTTATTCCTTTATATCCTTTTAATATTAGCAAATGTTTTCTATCATAAGTTATAATATACTCTGAATTAGAGGCTACAGCGCATTCTATTATTTTATTATCTTCTGGATCATTCTTCACAACATCAATTTTTTCCTTCGGCTCAACAAGTTTTAGGAGTAATAATACTTTTTCCATAATTTTTATCAACTCTTCATTTGAATATTCAAAGTCTCTTTTCAGCACTTTTTGATATTCATTAAGTATTTCCCTAGAACTGAAGATATTGGCATTCTTTTCTATAAGCTTGAATAGCAGCTTCTGGGATACGCTGTTGTCCCATTGCGTAGAAGAAATAAGGACATTTGTGTCAAAAACAATATTCATTATTTATCCTCTTCTTGCTTTATGAACCATTTCATCTATATAGTTTTCTTTTATACCCTTACTTTCTGCTCTTTTCCTTCCTTCCTTAGCCATTACCTTTAAATCTTTGATTAAAGATTCTTTTGATGGTTTTTCTAGTTTTTTTAATATTAAGGTATCCCTGCTTCCCATAACTGCAAAAACAGTTCCTTCTTCTATGCCTAGCTCTTCCCTTAAATCCTGCGGGATAACTACCTGTCCTCTTGAAGACATTTTAGTTGTTTCAACTTCCATTTTTAACATCATAATCTTACTAACTTATTATAAGATTATCTTATTTATATAACTTTCTATTTATGATGAAAACTTCCAAACTTTCCCTAAAAATAGTACTACCAATTTTAGTTTTAACTCCAGTAGTTTCTGCTGTTGATCCTCCAGAAGAATAAAACATAAAGTTCTACTTAGTAATTGATTCAAAGTACTTGCAAGCCTGGCAAACCTCTTTGGATGATGGCTCTCCGCATATAGAACAAGACTTGATATTATCTTTGTACTCTATATTTTTTCTAATTAAAGGAAGAAATTCAAGGAAAGAAGATATCACAGAATGTTTGGTTCCCGGGTATTTAGCTTCAAAGTCATTAATCATGTCCCTGACTTGAGCACGGTAGGAATCAGAGTCATGTGGGCACTCCATGTATTTGTCAATAAAGCCTTTGATATAAGAATATGTTGTGACTTCTTTTTCTGTCAAAAAATAAAGAGGTTTTATTCTTCTTATAAACCTGGAATCATTTATAACACCAGTAATAGGTCCTAATCTTGCAGAAGCCTTGATATTTCTTCTGAAAAAATTCATCAGTATTGTCTGCGACTCGTCATCTAGATTATGGCCTGTTGCAAGCTTTGTAAACCCAAAATCTTTTGAATGCTTATTCAATAAATACCTTCTGAAGACTCCGCAAATTGAGCATGGCACAACATCCTTGTTTATTTTTAATATCTCATCGAGAGGTTTTCCGAAAGCATCCTTGTAAGAAAAAACTTTCAGGATTATTTTGTATCTATCGCAGAATTTCTTTAGGTTTGCCAGTGATATGTCTCTGTATCCTTCAATACCCTCGTCAATAGCAATTGCTGTGAGCTTGATGTCTTTCCTGTTTTTAGTTATTTTATGCAACAGGTATAATAATGTTGTAGAGTCTTTTCCGCCAGAAACTGCCACGCCTATATAGTCATTGTCTTCCACTAAATTATAATTTCTTACAGTCTTTAGGACTTTCTTTTCAAAATACCTAACAAAACAAGACTTACAAAGAGAAATATTGCTATTAGGGAGCTTTATTACAGGCGTTTCAGAACATTTCTTACATACCATAAAAACAGCAAGTTTGGAAAATTTATAAATTGTTCTCTAAACTTCTAATTGTAGTTCCTTTAACTTTTGTAAAACAATCTTTAATTTCTCCTCTAATTTTTCTTGCTTCTTCTCTTGCTCCCT
>CAYJAX010000106.1:0-2932 GCA_964368545.1 Candidatus Woesearchaeota archaeon
TCTTATTATTTTGAAGCAATGAATGATATTGATGTATTTGTAGCCCCCAAAAAGGGGGTAATTGATTTTGTCAAAAGAGAACCAGAGGTTTTATTTCATTTACTAAAGAGGGTATACATTGGACTCGAAGGGGTACTTTCCCGTTTAGAATACTTAATGTCCGGTACTGCACGTCAGAGACTTATCACTATATTAGTCATATCCGCAAAACGTTTCGGTGAGGAAGTAAAAGACAGTATTAATATCAATCTCAAACTTACTCATCAGGATTTAGCTAGTCTTTCTGGCTTGACTCGAGAAACGGTTAGTAGAGAATTTAAGAAATGAAACTAAGATAGCGCTGCCAGCAGAATTGGCACAAACATCTTATGAAAGATTTTTATCTCAAGGTGATATAGGCGCACTTGTTGCTGTAAGAGATATTTCAAGAGTGCAGCCGAATTTAACTACTGAAATGCATTCAGATCTGGAAAAATTATTTTCTACTTCAAAATTATCAGAGCAGGATATTTCCAGTTTGAATAACTTATTTGGGGTTTTATCAGAGACCAGACTAAGAAGAACTTTGCAGCTAAGGGCTTTAGAAAACAAAGAAAGCGTAGAAACTTTCTGTAATTTGTATAAACTTACAAAATTCCCAATTGACCAGGACGAAATCAAAAGAACTTATGATATAATTGCTGAAGAAGGAAGAACAGGTGATTTGCACAGGCTTATGATGTCTACAGGAGTGCATGGATCTAAAAGAGTTACTAGTGTTTTATATAATGATTTTATTGCTACAGGCAGACTGGATGACTTAAGAAGTTTATTTGCAAGAACAGCAGTAGCACCGCAATATGATGTTCAGTTCCTTACTGATACATTAGAAAATATAAAAAGAAACAGCGGTGATTATGCACGTGCTGTAACAAATTTTTTAGGTGCAGTCCAGTTGGCTGATAGAATTAGAAAAGACGATGTACACACTATTGGAAGAAAAATTTTAGAAGACAGTCTTGTGCAAGATTCTTGGAAAGGAGTTACTGAAGCTGTAGGTGCTCTCTTTGCTAAGTATGAACTACAAGAGCCTGATGATGTTGTGCCATTGCATATTTACTGTGCAGCAAGAGAACTAAGCGAATCTGTAAAAGAAGCAGAAAGAAAATATGCAAAAACAAACGGAAGAAGGTACAGTCCTCTTGAAGTTGTAAAAGGAGTTAACACAGTGTTATACAATAGATTTAGGGGCAATGTAGGGAAAATAATAAGAGAATACACAGGAAAGGCAAAAAAAATAAGAAAGAAAAAAGAAAATATGCTCGTCCCAGATCATCCATTAGTACAGGAAGCATACAAAAGATGCTTGGAAGTTGCATTAGTAGAAATACAGCAAGAAGGAAAAAGCACTTTACCATTAGCAGAATTAAAAGAAGCAACAAGTATCCCAATTTCTCTTAAAGCAACTAGAGACGCACTAGCTAATTTTGTAGAGAGAAATTACTCTACTGCAGATATAGCATCTGCTACAGTAATTGAAACTGACAAAACCATTTCAGGAGTATATTTATTAAATTTTTATCATATGGATGATACAATAGAAGAGATGATAGTCAGGTATGCACAGCAAGATCAAGGAGCAAGAGCCAAGAAGATTGCTCTTCTATGCAAGGTAACTGGAAAGAAAACATTTTCAGATTCTGTCAAACCAGTAATTGCAAGAGTAGCTGCAAATATAGTTAATAATTTTGCACTTTATGATTCATTTACACCTGTAGAAGGGTTAAAGCCAGAATTTAGTGCTGAAGATTCTTTAAGGATAAGAGGCACGGCATTGTCTGCTTTGCTTAATGGTGAATTTGATCATTACGATGGAATTGTTTCACGTACAGGAATAACTATTGAAACAAGTCCAGCAGAAACTAGGGAAGTTATTGATAAATACCTTAGAGGATATTTTTATGGATTAAAACCATCAGAGATAAGTAGGAGGTTAAGTTCGCCTTTAGATCCAGAGCAGATACAAGCACACTATAGATACTTATTTGAGTCTGATGATAAAAGAATAGCAGAAGGAAATAGACTTAATTTTGTTAGAGCGTTAAAAGAAGATACAGGAATAAATCCTGATCAGACATTAATTAGAAGAGAAGTTGAAAGGCGTACAGGTAATCTTTCATTCTTAGAAGTAGCATGCAAAGAATTTGGTTTCAGTTATAGCCAAGAAGAAATTGAAATAATTTATGATAGGCTTATGCCACATATAGGAGAGAGCTTTTCTGATGAAATTAAATGTGTTCCTGCACACTATATACATACCTTAGTTAGAACTCATGATATCTCACCAGATGAAACTAAATCTCAGCAGATAATTGAGAAAGCAGTTAGAAATACTTTGATTGAGTATTATCCTGGTTCTTGGAGAGAATTGTCTGGCGAGGCAAGATTATCTCGTAATGCGCAAGAAAGAGAATCTGTAGAATCTTTAGCAAAGACGATTGTTCATAAATATAGAGTTCATGCGCAAGATGGAGCAGTTCAAGATTTAGTAAGAATGCCACTTGAAAATCCAGGACAAAAAAATTATTGTCTAATTGATGCTTTGCATGTTCTAGAAAATGTTTATAGAAGGGGGGATATTTTATCTGCAGAAGATGCAAGAAGAGCAGCTTCATTTATTGACAATGAATTTAGAAGCAATGCAAGAGATCAAAACAGGAGAGGAACATTTATACGTGATGTTTCATATGCTTATCAACGTGCTGATGCACAGAGAGAAGCAACACAATTAGCAGCAAAATTATTCACAGATGGAAATACTTTTGCTGGCTGGGCATACTGTGCTATAACTGGGGCTAAGCCAGATATGACACGTGAACAACTAGTAAAACTGCGTGAAGACTTTAGAGCAGCTAATAAAACAAGCAGCTTTACCTATGTTTTTGAAAATACA
>CAYJAX010000107.1:0-2880 GCA_964368545.1 Candidatus Woesearchaeota archaeon
AAACTACCTTGCAAACGCAACAAACGACGATCCAGTACTATTAGACTTCCTAGGAAAGAGCCTAGAAATACAGGGAGCAACTGCTGGGGCAATAACAGCAAATGTCGGAGAGAAACACGTACTAGCTGCAGGAGACAGTGTAGTGGTGACTGTTGGAGGAGTACAAAGAACAATAACATTAAAAGGAACATCCAGCAGCAATAAAGCAGACGTAGAAGTAGACGGCATAAGAGATGTAGTACCACAAGATAGTACAAGAACATTTAGGCCTGTTAATGGAAAAAACGTACAAGTCAGAGCAGAAGATGTATTTGATGAGGACGGAGTTGCAAATGACAGGGCAACACTAATAGTTGGAGAGGACGCAAGAAAAACATACAATGATGGAGAGGAATACATTGGGGAAGATGAAGACGACCCAATATGGGTATGGAACCTTGCTAATTTAACATCAGGAAGCCCAACATTAGAATTACAGAATGCTTTCGGAATAGACAGCTGGAAGGAAGAAGACAATCCTCTAGTAAAGCATGCACTTTATGTTGGAGACTACTTATGCCTACCAAACAATTATGTGTGCTTAGTACTTGAAGGCATGAGCGAGCCAGATGAAAACTTCCAACAGTATGTAATAGATACAGATACTGTTGATCTATCAAATGAAGATGGAGACACAAACAAGAGATCAAACGTCAAGGTAATAAGGTTTAAGGCAATAGGTGCCAGCGACCAAGGATTTGTAGCAGGCGGAGTAGATACTGATACAGTAGTCTTAGGAATAAATGAAACACAACTAACTTTCAATAGGAAAGAACAAGACGGTAGTGAATATCTTCAATTCGCTAACATAAGCATTAATGCTGTGTTTGATGATAATGTAGGACTAAAGTCAGCAGACAATGTGTTTACCTTTGATTACAAAAGCACAAGTGTGCCTGTTGATGTAAGCTGGGGCAATCTAACCACAACAAGGGCTGGAAATATCACATTAGACTTTGGAACAGCAGATACTGCAGCTGGTGCAGCAGGGACTGATGGAAATGTGATCATAACCTTTGAAAATGAAACAACAACCGGTTTAGGTTACTTCGGAGACACTGACTCAGACACAGCAGTTGCGAACGATGTTCGTTACAATCATATGGGAACAATGTATGATATCACTGGAAAAGAAGAAAACCTAAGAACAAAACAAGGTGCAATCTTATACGACCCTAAGGCAAGCCAGTCATCAGATGAGCTGAAACTTGCATTACCAGGAGATGCATCAGACTACAAAGCAGTATTAAGACTTGCAAGACCAAAAGAGGGAGCTGTAGAAGGCGGAGGAAAAGTCGTTAAAGCAGCAACTGTGAAAATGAAAGACACAGAAGTCGTTGATGTAAGCAAGTATAATGCAGTAGTTGTAGGCGGACCTTGCGTAAACAAAGTAACAAGGCAGTTCTTAAACATGGACATGGAAACGCCAGTCTGCGGTACAGACAGTGGACTAAATGGACCAGGAGAAGCAGTAGTAGAGCTTAAAGCAAACGGCGCAAAATCAGCATTGCTAGTATGGGGCTGGGAAGCAGACGACACAAGAAGAGCTGCAGTAGTACTAAAAGACCCAGCAGTATTCAAGCAAAAGCTAACAGAAGCTGGCAAATCTGCTGCAACACAAGTTTCAGTGAAAGGAACTGATTTGAGCTTATCTGGAATAACAGTAGCTTAAATCTTTTTTATTCTTTATTTTTCATTTATTATCTTTTAATTCTAAACACAGAAAAATCTAAAAAGAAGTTACATGTTTTTATACATAAGGGCAAGACTTAAAATTTTGTAATAAACAGAGAGACAATGAAAAGAAAAAAATACTCCAAAAATAATATAGGCTATACACAGAAAACTGTAAATAAACAGGAAAGCAGGAAAAAGCCAGGATTATTCATAATAGCGGGGATAGTAATATTATTAATGGTACTGTCTGTTGTGAGCTACAGTCTGATCAGCGATGAAGACACAGAAGAAGAAGGAGACTCAGAAGAATATAATGGTTATGAGTTTAGAGAATACAACGGCAACTGGGTTAGTGTAATAGCAGGACAGCAAATAGCATTTCAAAATCACCCTAAAAACCTAGAAAACACAAATTTTGGTCCAGAAGAACTTGCATTAAAAGACAAAGTCTATATCGCATATAACAACACAGAAATAAAAGAAAACGACCAAGACATACAAAGAGTTAGATCACTAATGCAAACCCTAAGAGGAACTGTATACCTGGCCTGTTCAACAGAAGAAAACTGCGGAGACCTTCCAGTCAAGAACTGCAAAGATGATAACACGATCATACAGGTAAAAACAGCAAAAAACTTAAAAATCTACAAAGAAGACAGCTGCATAGTAATAGAGTCAAGCCAGAGCGAGAGAAATAAAGCAATAGAAGCACTTTATTACAAGATTACAGGAGTAATAAAATGAAAAAAAAGACATTATTGTTCATACTTTTACTAATAGTACTTTTCATAGCAAGCTTTGCAATAACCAGCATAGTAATAAAACTTATAGACAAAGGATACAACTATGAAGGAAAAAGCGGAAGCTACAGAATAGACGTAGACAAAATAGAGAACATAACAATCTACAGCGCACACGTAAAAAGGCACAACATAGAATACATTTACAGGTTCAGGAACAAGCCTGAAGATTTAGAAACAATTTATTTAG
The DNA here is from genome assembly GCA_964368545.1 of Candidatus Woesearchaeota archaeon. GTDB lineage: Archaea > Nanobdellota > Nanobdellia > SCGC-AAA011-G17 > GW2011-AR18 > GW2011-AR18. The sequence goes on from CAYJAX010000107.1 coordinate 2,707, forward strand.
AAGAAGAACTAATAAAAAAACTCAACAGACCAAGAGGACTTAACATACTCTATGTGACAAGAGATAAGGACCTGGGAAACAAGACAAACGATGACGTGCTAATAGCTGCAGAAGCATTCGAAGCAGTTCTAGGAACAAATGACTACGGAATGTACCAAATAATAATAAGAAATG
>CAYJAX010000108.1:0-2741 GCA_964368545.1 Candidatus Woesearchaeota archaeon
GGAGTGAGCTTATTCATAGCAGGAGGAGTTGCCTCTGAAATAGTAATAAGGGCACTAAGCCCGCTCAATAGTGTCGGTCAGTGGGCTTTAGGTTCAGGACAACCACCAGTAGGAGCATTCTTAGTATTCTTCACATCGCTGCTAGAAGGAGCGCCTAAAGAAGCATTAATAGCATTATCTGCTATAGCTGCTACAGTTATTGTGTTTGTAATCTCTGTATATGCACAAGCAATGAAAGTTGAACTACCATTAAGCTTCGGAAGAATAAGAGGATTCGGAATAAGATGGCCATTAAACTTTTTATACACAAGCAACATACCAGTAATATTAATAGCAGCATTACTAGCCAACGTACAACTTGCAGGAGGATTGCTGGAGAACTGGGGATTAGTATCTTCAGCCACATCAAGCGCAATAACATCATGGGTCAGCGGACCTACAATAGTTACAAATCTACTAACAGGATCTTTTGTTTTCATGGACTTAGTAAGAGCTTTAGTTTACATGGCCATGCTTGCATTGGGTTCTGTTATATTCTCAATATTCTGGGTGCAGACAGCAGGCATGGATGCAGCATCGCAGGCAAGACAAATTCGAGCATCAGGATTAACAATAGCAGGATTCAGGACTGACGAGAGAATACTAGAAAAAGTATTACAAAGATATATATTTCCTCTGACAGTTATGGGAGGAATGTCGATAGGAATACTAGCTGCCACAGCAGACCTTTTAGGAGCGCTATCGAGAGGAACAGGAATATTGCTGGCAGTAATGATAATCTATAAACTATACGAAGATATAGCAAAGCATCACATGATGGATATGAATCCAGCAATGAAAAAGATGATGGGCGGAAGCTGAGAGAAATGGTGTTTGAGAAATTCTTTAACAGCATATTCGGCTGGGTGTTGAAATTCGACCCTGTGTACGGCATAGCAGTAGTAGCATTCATAATAACCTTGCTTAGCACATTGGCTTACAAATACTTAACTGACCAAGAAGCACTAAAGAAGCTGAAAGAAGACAATAAAAAATTACAAGAAGACATGAAGAACGCTAAAGGTGACGTCAAGAAGATGACAGAACTACAGAAAGAGGCTTTCCAGAAAGGATTTATAGAACCAATGAAGCACCAGATGAAGCCAATAATTGTTACTTTCATACCATTTGTAGTAGTATTTACATGGTTAAGAAACACTTACCAAAATCAGGGCGAAATACTCTTCAGCCTTGGATGGTTCGGAACGTATATAATCTTCTCCATATTGTTTAGCATTTTACTAAGGAAAGCACTTAAGGTTTATTGAGGGAAAACTTCTTAAATGCATAGTTTGTTGCACATAACCAATGGTAAGACCAAGACTAAAGTCAACATCATTAAGGAAGGTTTTTGTCAGAGCACCTTCAGGAGTAAGAGTGCACTACAGGAGAGGAAGGCAACAAAAGCCGAAGTGCAGATTGTGCAATGATTTTCTGAAAGGAGTGCCGCATGGAACAAATGCGCAGATAAGAAAACACAGCAAAACAGAAAAAAGACCATCAAGAATGTTTGGAGGAAATTTGTGCAGCAAATGCATGAGAAAAACATTAGTAGAGAGAGCGAGGACTATGATAAATGGTTAAAACAGGAAGTTTAGTGATGAAGATAGCAGGAAGAGACTCTGGAAGAATAGGGATAGTAGTGGAAGAATTAGGAAACGGCTATTTCTTAGTTGACGGCGACACAAGGAGAAAGAAAGTAAACTGCAGGCACTTAGAATTTTTAGAGAAAGATATCAAAATAGGCAAAAATATCACAAGTGAAGAAATAAGAAAACTTATAGCTGATTTAGGGTTCAAAACTCACAAACACGGACAGCCAAAAATAGTAAAAAAAGACGAAGAAAAAAGCATTCAAAGTCCTAAAATAAAGAAGAAAAATGAATAAGACAATTGAATGTGAAGTCTGCAAGGAAAGTGCAGAATTTACAGAGCTTAAAGGTAACACAGAAGTTTATTGTTGCCAGAATTGCGGTAGTTTCACAATTAAATAATCATGGAATCAGAACAGCTAAAAGAAAAATACATGGAATACCAGCTATCAGTGCAGCAGGTACAACAACTACATCAAAACATAGAAAGCTTAGAGAAACACATTAGCGACATCAGCAACCTGGAAGGAAGCATAAATAATTTATCAAACATTAAGCTGAACAGCGAAGTGCTAATGCCAATAGGCGGCGGAATATTTATCAAGGGAACAATCACAGAAAACAGCAAACTAATAATGAACGTAGGCAGCAACGTATTTATAGAGAAAAGCACAGATGAAGGAAAAGACACTATAAAAAAACAATTATCTGAAGTAAGCATCTTAGCAGACCAAATGAGAGACCAAGCACAAATCCTAGTAGAAAGAATAAAGGAACTGCAAGAAGAATTTGAGAGCCTTAGAAAAACTAAAATTAATTCTAACATTCAACCATAATAATACATTTAAACGATAATTATTTATTTAGTTCATGGAAAATATCAGACAGTATTACCTGAGAAAAGATGTGCAGAAAGAAATGATCCGGCTTGCCAAAGACAGAGAAGTGCAGGCATGGTTCGGCGAATTCAGAGGAAGAAGACCAGAAGTTGTCAATTTTGAAGGCGACCTTAAAGATTTAGTGAATCAGGGAATGAGCTCTTTTCACATAAGCGAGGAGAGGTGGGAAAATCCTACAGCACTCGAGAGCGGGCTCGGAAAAAAAGAATTG
>CAYJAX010000109.1:0-2688 GCA_964368545.1 Candidatus Woesearchaeota archaeon
ATAGTAACCTCTGTTACACCAGCAACGTCAGCAACTTCTCTCTGCGTCCTCTTCTCATTGTTCATCAAAGAAGCAACATATAATGAAGCCGCAGCAATTCCAGTAGGCCCTCTTCCGCTGGTCAATTCAGAGTTCTGTGCTTTCTCAAGTATTTCAACTGCTCTTGATTGTGTCTCAGCATTTAATTTAAGTGCAGACGCAAATCTTGCAAGGTAGTCAACAGGATTGCTAGGTAAGATTCTAATCCCCAATTCTCTCGTAACAAATCTGTAAGTCCTTCCAATTTCTTTTTTATCTATGCCACTTGCCTCACTTAATTCATCAAGGGTTCTAGGAACTTCATGTCTCCTGCAAGCAGCATACAAGGCGCCAGCAACAACGCTCTCCATGCTTCTTCCTCTCACTAATCCTCTTTGCACGGCAAGAGTATAAATCCTCGCACTCTCTTCTTCAACAGATTTAGGTAATTTCAAATAACTTGAAACCCTTTTTAATTCAGCAAGTGCTAATTTTAAGTTTCTTTCAATAGCAGTAGAAATCCTGTATTGCCATTTTCTCAATCTGAAAAATCTGTTTCTTTCCTTACCACTTAATTGATATATGTCGCTCTTTTTGCCAACGTCAGTACCCAAACCTCTATCATATTTCGTATAGGTCATAGGTCCGCCAGTTCTTCTTCTAGAATTAGACTGCTCATGGTCAAACTCTCTCCATTCCTGCCCAAAATCAACCATTTTTTCTTCGATAACAAGCCCACAATCTCTGCAGTGAACTTCTCCTCTCTCCTTGTCAACAACGAGATTAATGCCCTCGCATTCAGGACATTTTTTAACATAGCTAACAGCCATTTACAACCCCCATTCACTATAACAAACTTTATAAATAAAGAGAAAAAGTAGTATATAAACATTACGATTCTTATTCACTACAACAAGATAACAATCCAGACTTAGAATTAATCTACTCTACTCATTTCACAAGCACAGCATTTATATGTCCTTCTTGTCCAGGCCGATTAACAACGACAGCATTTCCAATCTCGGTCTTAATCACAGCTCCTTTAGTCACGATATTTCTCCTGATAAAGTGCCTGTTTGCTTTATTATCGACAACGCTCAAAATCTTTACTTTTCTGTGCTTACTCCCATCAAAAACATTCGCTTCCTCTCCTCTAACCAAGCTCCTCTTAACCTCTCCTCCAGTTTTTTTATAAAGATTAACCTTCTTTTTCCCGATTAAAGTATACAACGGATCTCTTCCAAGCTCTCTCAGCTTCTTCTTTCTAATTGCTTTATATCTCCCTCCGCTTGCTTTCCTCCTGGATCTAAACTGGCTTTTCATAAACCAAAAACAAAATAAACACCTTATAAAACTTATGGTAGTCTTGGTTTCAAAAACAAAAAGTATTGACAGCTTCGCTGATAAGACACCTGCGGTTTCTTATGAAAACTTCCCCTCACACTTTTCTTTCAGAAAGAAAATCGTGTCCAAAAGAAACATTTTATCTAAGATATGTTTTTAAAGATTCCTGAACAAGAAGAAAGGATTAGGAACATTTAAATACGATTAAGAAAGGAGGAAATTAAATGTTAGAATCAAATTCAAGACCGTTAGATATATTAAATAAATCTCGTGACAAGAAAGTAATCCTCGAGCTAAAAAATGGAAAGCAGATAAGGGGCACATTAAAATCCTTCGATATTCATATTAATGTAGTGCTAGACGGTGCAGAAGAATATCAAGACAGCGAGCTGAAAAGAAAATTAGGCTCTGCCTTCATACGTGGAGACACAATAATTCTGATTTCCCCTTCTGAATAAGAAAAATGACAAAAGGCACTTACTCGATGGGGAAGAAGTCAGGAAAGAAAACCCACATTAGGTGTCGTAGGTGCGGAAATCGCAGCTACCATATCAGGAAAAAGCGCTGCTCTTCTTGCGGTTATGGAAAGTCCTCAAGATTGAGGAAGTATTCCTGGCAGAAAAAGAAGTAGCTTTTTAAAACAACTAATTCTATGTTATTTTTATCCAAACTTTTCCTAAAAGTTTGAATGCGGGAGTGCCGGAGTGGCCAAACGGGTATGGCTTAGGTGAAAAAATTCAAAGAAACCATATGGCTTAGTGCCTTCACAGGTTCGAATCCTGTCTCCCGCAAACATCTAAAAAATAGCAAGAACAGGTGATAATTTCAAGCAAAAAAATTTTAACAGATATCTTAATAAATCTTTTATTATGTTACAGTGGGATGGAAAAAGGCACTGGAAGAGGAAAAAATAATTATGTTGATTTTAAAGACTCTAGTTGCCTTTCCAGGTATTTTTCTGAAATACGATATAACAATCCTTTATCTAGAGAAGAAGAAATTGCAATTACAAGAAGGATCAAATCTGGGGATTTGGAAGCTAAGAAAGAACTGGTTGAAGCCAATCTTAGGTTTGTTATAAGCGTCGCAAGGAGCTATAATATAAATGATGCCACCCTTCTTGAAGAAATAATAGCTGAAGGAAACTTGGGCATGATAACTGCAGCAGAAAGGTTCGACGAGACTAGGGAAGTTAAGTTCATAACCTATGCAGTATGGTGGGTTAGGCAGGCTATGCTTAAATGTCTGGCAGAGTGTGGAAAGACAGTAAGAATCCCAATACACCACGGCAATAACAGGAATAAGATTGATGAAGCAATAAATCAA
>CAYJAX010000110.1:0-2686 GCA_964368545.1 Candidatus Woesearchaeota archaeon
GATCAATATTAAATGTTCTAATTATACTTGGATATAGGCTTTTAAAATCTAAAATTATAATATAATCATAAATCCCCGGAACACTTTCCCTTACGTAACCCCCCTTAATTCTTTCTTCTTTTACAACATAATTTCGTGTAGGAACAACCAGTTTTTTCTTCATCGTCTCCCTTATGTATAAAGAATCAAAAGAGGCAATTGAAGCATCAACCCTGTCAAGAGGCATACCAGTTAATAAACTTCTAAGAATACTAAGTTCTAGTACTTTGGTTTTTTCTAATATTCTTACAACAAGATCAGCATCTTTCAGATTGTATTCAACCAATTTTTTCTTGTTGTTCTTCCACATTTCATCTATCTCTTTATATTTTTCAACACCGGTAGTTCTAACAAGCTTTGTATCCCCAAGAATTTGCTGAGCAACAGTATTGAGCTTATAGTCTTCAACTTTTATGAAAGAAACTCTAAGTAAATTCAAACCATCTAATATCTGCCTTCCAGAAACGTCAACTTTGCTTTCTCTAAAGAAACTTTCCTCAATTTTTATCTTGCATTTACCAGGTTCTCTTCCAAAATCAAACTCTATTTTGTGTTTTCTACATTTCTTACTTAAATAATTAAGATCAAAATCTATTACATTCCAGCCAGTAATTACATCAGGATCTAATGTTATTACTTCATTTATGAATTTTTCTATAACTTCTTCTTCATTTTTGCAAGAAATTGCTCCTTCAATATATTTTTCAGAATTAACAAAGACATTTTTTATATTACCACAAACTAATCCAATGCAGTAGAGTTCATCATCTTCACTTCCATGACTGCTTTCTATGTCAAAAGATAAGACTCTAAGATTTTTAGGTTTATAATACATGCTTTTTATTTCAGGTTCTTTGTAAATCCTGTCAACCCTACCGCCAACAATATAATCTCCTTCTATATCTAAGCTCCCCTGTATTCCATAGTCCATCATAAACCTATAAGGGAACCTTATATCTGCTTCATAGCATTCTATTGCATTTTCCTCTAGTTTTTTTCTCAGCTTTGGAACTTCTGCCGGAATATTTAACACTATTTTTACAGCTTCTTCTTGGCTGAAATTCCTGAATTTTGTTTCTTCATATTCAAATTTTTCCATTTCTAAAGCGGCTTTTAGGTCGGTTTTCTTTATGTAAAAATATGGTTTATAACTGTTTATTGTTAGGAAGCTTTCTCCATTCTCTAGTCTGCCGAACAGGTAAACATATGCTTTATTCTCAATTATATCATAAGTTGGGTAAATAACAAAACCTTTCATCTATTAAGTGATAGGAATAAAGTTTAAAATAGTTATCTGTATTATTAGAAACCTATAAAAACTTTTTCTAAAATCATATATATGATGAAAGAATTGCAGAGGCTAAACATAGCCAAAAAAAATATACTTAGAAACTCAGACAGTCCAAAAGAATTTACAGCAATAAAAGGATATAATTTCTCAAATGGCTTGGATTACGGCAGGTTATTGGATAGCTTTTACTCTACTGGATTTCAGGCTACAAACTTAGCTAAAGCAATAGAGATTATAAAAACGATGAAGCAAGAAAAATGCACAATATTTCTTGGCTACACTTCAAACTTGGTAACCTCAGGCTTGAGAGATATTTTCAGGTATATGGCAGAAAATAATTTAGTTGATGTCATAGTAACTACAGGAGGGGGGATTGAGGAGGATTTTATAAAATGCTTCGATCCTTTTATTCTCGGAACCTTTGATGCAGATGGAAAAAGCCTGAGAGAAAAAGGCATAAACAGGACTGGAAACATTTTTGTTCCAAATGACCGCTATGTCAGGTTTGAGAAATTCTTTATCCCATTGCTGGAAGAGCTGAATAAAGAAGGCAGGATTTTCTCTGTTTCCGAAATGATAAATCACATGGGCAAAAAAATTAACAACAAGGAGAGCATTTATTACTGGTGCTATAAAAATAAGATATCTGTATTCTGCCCTTCTTTTACTGACGGTTCCATCGGCGACATGATTTATTTTTTCAAATACAAGCATCCAAAATTCAAACTGGACATTAGCGATGACATTAAAAGACTGAACGACATTGCAATAACTTCAAAAAAAACAGGGCTGATTATACTAGGAAGTGGCATAGTAAAGCACCACATCTGCAATGCCAACATGTTCAGGAACGGTGCAGATTATGCAGTCTACATAAATAATGCACAGGAATTTGATGGCAGCGACTCTGGAGCCAAACCTGAAGAAGCTATATCATGGGGCAAAATACTTCCGACTGCTAAACACGTCAAGGTATTTGGCGATGCTACAATAATCTTCCCCTTAATAGTTGCAAAATGCTTTTCATGACTTAATTCTTAATTTAGTTACCTCTTTGTTAATACGAAAAATATAGAACATAAATATTTATAAACTATTTATTATTAATGATTTTTATGTCATGTCTTGTTGCTTGTTTGTCATCAGGTAAGGGAACTTGGGGGCATGTTTCCAGGCTGATTCAGGATGGTGAATGGGAGAAGATATTCTTAATAACTAATATGTTCGGCAAAGAAAACTTCTCCAATCTGAAGAATGCTGAGATGATTGTTGTGGATGATAATAAAGGTTTGGAAGATTTAAGGGAAGAAATAAAAAACTCCCTCAAAGGAAAACTAACTGGCACAGAAGTTTCAT
>CAYJAX010000111.1:0-2644 GCA_964368545.1 Candidatus Woesearchaeota archaeon
GATACAAGCCATTGTTTCACGCAACAGCTGTTGAGAAAGCACTAAATGAAGGAGCAATAGTTATTGGAAAAACATCCCAAGATGAATTTGGATTTGGTGGTTTTGCAACAAATGTTGGCTTAGGTTTTGAAATTCCGTTAAATCCGTTTGATAAAAAGAGAGCAACTGGCGGAAGTTCTGGCGGTGCAGCAGGGTTAACACAAAAAGTAAGCTTTCCGCATATTGCATTTGGAGAAAGTACTGGTGGCAGTATAGTAAATCCATCAAGTTTCTGCGGTGTATTTGGCCTATGCCCGACATATGGTAGGGTTTCGCGTTATGGTCTAATTGATTACGGTAACTCTCTGGATAAAATAGGGCCAATTGGAAAAGGAATAGCTGATTGCGCATTAATGCTGGAAGTAATATCTGGCTATGATGAAAAAGATTCCACATCGTTAAAAAGAGAAGTTGATTCATATACTGGCTGCTTAAGAAGAGAAGTAAAAGGTTTAAAGATTGGAGTAATAAAAGAAGCATTTGGTGAGGGTGTAGATAAGTCAGTATCAAAACACGTATGGAATGGGATTAAAAAATTAGAAAGCAAAGGTTGTAGTTATAAAGAAGTTTCATTACCGACAGCAATTAGATATGGGATATCAGTATACTATTTGATTGCAACATCAGAAGCATCTACAAATTTAGCAAAATTTTGTGGTATGCGTTACGGTTCAGCAGAAGAATTAAAAGGAAATTTCGATGAATATTTCACAAATGTAAGAAGCAAGCATTTTGGAAAAGAAGCAAAGAGAAGGATTATGTTGGGAACATTTGCTAGAATGTCAGGATTTAGAGATGCTTATTATATAAAAGCAGCAAAAGTAAGGGCATTGATAATTGAGGAATATAAAAAGGCGTTCAAGAATTTTGATGTCTTAATAACGCCGACAGTTCCGATATTGCCTCTTAAGTTTGAAGAAATAGATAAGTTAACATTATTGCAGAATTATATGATTGATGTATTGACTGTTAGTCCAAATCTGGCAGGTTTGCCGCACTTGAATATTCCAATAGGTTTTGAGAAAGATCTGCCTGTGGGAATGATGGTAACCTCAGATCATCTAAAAGAAGGAACTTTAATACAAATAGGAAAAGAATTCTAAATTTTATTTAGTATTTTCTTCATCATTAGGGCATCATCTAGAGTTTCCGGGCTCTCATTTATTATTCTGATGTTAATGTCATATTTTTTCAGGTATTTAAGTAGCTCTTCTGCTCTTTCATATTCTGTTTTTTTGTGTGATCTTTCTCCTTTCTGACCATAGTTTATTCCTGTGAAATGTCCAGTTAGATATTTTATTCCTTTTATTTTTCTGCATACTTCATCGTAGTCTATCTTCCCTATGTTTCTGGCATATATGTGCGCAAAGTCAATACATGCTCCGGTGCCACACTCTTTGCTTAGTTTGATTATTTCGTCTACATCTCCCCACTGTGTTGCCTTTCCAGTTGTTTCGGGGCATAATACTACATCCCATTTATTTTTGCTTATTGTTTTGTTTATTTCTAATGTTGCGTCTTTCACAAGCTCGTAGCATTTTTCACTTCCTATCTTTCCGTAGTATGCTGCGTGAAATACTATGTACTTCGCACCCAAGTAATGACCTTTCTCGCAGCAGTCTATTATTCTTTTCTTGCTTTGTTCAATCTTTTTCTTGTCTTCAGAAGCCAGGTTTATGTAGTATGGTGCATGTATGCTTAAGGTTATTCCTTGTTTTTTAGCTTCTTTTTTTATAGACTTGGCTGTCTCATTATTCATGTATATTCCATACGTAAATTCCACTTCGCAGCATTCAAGCCCAAAATGTTTAAGTTGATTAAAGAATTGCAGAGGATTTTTACCAATGCCAGCAGGACCTATTGTGATCATAAATTTAGTTGCCTATTCACCATCAAGGTCTACTCCGCCGCCATCGTCATCTGTTTCTGTTTCTTCTTCCTCTTCATCATCATGTTCTTCTTCATTTTCTTCTTCCTCTTCATGATCCTCGTTTTCCATATCTTTATCATCCCATTTTATAGGATTCAACAGAAATTTATTTAGCATGCTATTGCCATCGTAAATTTCATTCCATCCGTAAGCTAAATTCATTTTTGTACCCCCGACATATGTAATTTTTATTGTTATAAAAACGCAATATTATATTTATAAACTTTTTTGTCAAAACTTAATATATATTTCAGAGTATATACATAAGAATTTTAGCATATTGACTTTTTTTAACTAAGCCAGATTAATCATAACTTTTATATACAAAGCTTTAGTTTTCTTCTTAATTATGCGCCGGTAGTATAGTGGTTAGTATGGGACGTTGCCAACGTTCCGACCCGAGAGCCTCAAGGATTTTTTGTGGTCTGGAGTTCGAACCTCGGCCGGCGCATTTGTTTTTTATAATTGGCTAACAGAACCTCTTGATATTTTTACAAAAGCACAAAACGAATATTTTGAAATATTATGAGGAATAGTTAAACCTTAGTTCTTCTCACTTTTCAGCAACAGCGTTGAGATTAAATAAAAGTTAATTATTATTTATTTTGATGCACCAGAAAGCTCAAAAGCAGAAATCACATTCTTGGCAGTTCAGATCATAAAATGGGCCCACCC
>CAYJAX010000112.1:0-2639 GCA_964368545.1 Candidatus Woesearchaeota archaeon
TACATCAAAAGCATAAGCAAGAGAACTAAGCAAAACTCCAAATAATAGCAATGCTCCTTTCAGCAATGTTAAACCTAGGTCTATAGGCAGGTTTCCTTCAGCCCTTATTCCAGTTATTAAGACTAAAGTTATAACTGCTATCACGTCCTGTACTATAAGTATTCCCAAACTTATCTTGCCATATAATGCCTCTATGTCATTCTTGTCAGTTAACAGCTTAACCACTATTATTGTACTGCTGAAGGTTACTGCTATGCTTATATACAATGATTCTATTATTGAGAATCCTGAAGCTGCTGCTATCGCATATCCTATAATTAAAGTAAACAATACCTGCCCAAGACCTGCTATTAAGGAAACCTTTCCCAATTCCTTTACATTCTTAAGATTGAGGTTTATCCCGACTATGAATAAAAGCAGTGCAATGCCTATCTGCGAAAATACTGTTAAAGCCTCTGACTCCTGTATTAAGCCCAAACCTATAGGCCCGAGTATTATTCCTGTTATAACATAAGCCAGAATTAATGGCTGCCTGAACAGCTTTGCTATTAATCCCAGAACTGTTGCAGTTACTATTATTAAGCTTAAGTCTATGAAAAAACTTGCCATTAACTTTCTACCTCTTTTTATTAATAACAGACATTGTGCCTTAATAAATGTTTTTAAAAAATTAAGATTTGTGTTATCCAGAAAGTTTTATTGCTTTTAGCTTCAAAAAATACTTTATAGACATTACTTTTTCCCAATTGTTATTTCTATAAAACTCACTCTTGCAGGCCTTCCCTCCCTGTTTGTAAAATCTTCACTTCCTATCTTTGTTTCTTTTGTCTCTATGGTGCTGTCTAGAAATCTCTTGCTCGCAACTTCTGCCACATCAACTGCTCTCGAAATATATCTTCCTCTGGCCTTTATCACTACTTGATTCTCGTTCTGTGCTGTAAACTGCATAACAACGCTAGTTACATAGTTCAATCTTCGAGCTAAGCACTAAACTTAAAACTCTTAAAAGGTTTATCGCCTATGAAAACCACGTTGCTGTTTTCATCTTTTTTTGCATTTGTTTCTGCTGCCATTTTCTCCTCACAATTATTTCATTCTTGACTGTTCTTCACCAATTTTGTTATGTAGCCTGCAATCACATTTCTTAGTTTTTTTGAGTGTACTTCGGCAACTTCCATTACAGCTTTTTTATTATTGTCAAACTCCTTTCCGAACTTCTCAGGATAAGCCTTGAACAGCTTCTGACCTGTTCTTTTTATTAAAGTTGTCCTTATTCTTCCCATTTTAATGCATGAGATTTTGTTGAGATTTATAAATATTCCTACACCTTGGGCTTTGTCCGATAAGTCCCTGAAAAGTTAGACATTTCGGGCAGTTTATTCAGAATATTTTTTAATTTTCTCTAGAACGTAAATTTCTCTTCCTATCTTATTATTTTTATACCCGTATAGTATCGGTTTATACGCAAGCTCAAATCCTGCTTCTTTCGCTAAATTCTCAAAATCTATAACAACCTGCCTGTTTTCCATAGTTCTTATTCTGGGTATTACCATAACAATTCTTCCATCAGGCTTTAAAACCTTAAAAGCTTCTTTTATAAAATTATAATACAGCCCTCTTAGCTCCATCACTAATTCCCTTGCTTGGCTAATATTCGGCAGTTTTCTCACATAAGGTCCAAGGTATGGCTCTGTTACTACAGCATCAATGTCTTTAGTTACTTTAGTTATATTTCTGCTATCGAGATTGTAAAGCCTGTATTCCGACTTGATCTTATAATTTTTTCTCAGCCACTCCAGATTTTCTCTGCTCTGCTTTATAGATTCATTATCAACATCAATGCCAACAACATTTATATTCCTCAATAAAGCCTCCTGCAGTATTGTAGCAGAACCGCAAAAAGGATCAACTAGCAATCCGTTTTCTTTCACTTTACTTAAGTTTATCAATATTTTTGCAAGCCTTATCGAGATAACTTTCATGTAGTCAACTGACGGCCTCTTTACGTCCCTGTATTTTGTCTCGAGAACATCTGTAACAGCCAGCGTTCTGCCAATCATATTTTTGTAAATTACTATGTCAATCATTTTATCCTTAAAGTTTTTCCTTAACAATCTTGTAGGCTCTGCATCTTTTTTGTATACTGCTTTCACTCTTATTCTCTTAAAATAATCTTTCAGGTAATCCCTAACAAACGACTCCAATCTTGTATCATTTGCTGTTATGCAGTACTCTGCCTTGTTGCCAGTTCCTCTATACAATTCACTATTTTCTAAGTTCCTTTCCACATCATCCAATAGATTTGTTGTAGAAATAACTTCTGCTATCTTTACTGTTCCGCCCAATTCATTTATCACAGCTTCAGGGTTGTTCAGCTCTGTTTTAATCGCTGCTATTTTATAATTACTACTCATAACCAGAAATTCTATGTTTTTAGCTTCCAAATATGCTTTTATCTCTGCTATTGCAAGTTCAGGATCTCTTCCAAGCACAAACAAGTATATTTTCATGAGATGGATTATTCACTATAAATTATAAAGCTTACTAGTACATCGCATTGTTGCATCTACGGGGCTTAGGTAAGTAAAAAAATTAAGTTTTCTTTCTTGGTGGTTTATCCCATCGTGCAGATTTACATT
>CAYJAX010000113.1:0-2612 GCA_964368545.1 Candidatus Woesearchaeota archaeon
ATTTGGGATATATAAAATAAGCAAGTCTATATCTTCTGGATATTCTTTCCCTCGAGTGAAAGATCCAAATAGGATAATATCTATAATTTCTGGTTTGTTTAAAAAACCCTTAAGAGTTTTCAGAAATTTTTTGTCCTTTAATAATTCTTTTAACATTTTCTTTTACCTTATCGCAATTTTCTTTCGATATTCTTGTTGTATATGTTTGTCTATATATTGTAAAATCTTCATCTAATATTCTATATAAATCTTTGAAGGTTGACTCTAGAATTCTAAATCTTTCTGTATGACCTTTTGGTATTTTCCCTGTATTCTTTAAAATAATTAAATCTAAGACTGCAAAAAAGGTTTTGAAGTATAATATTGTTGCAGAGGTATAATCTTTAGTTTTATATACTAAATCTGCAGACTTATTGAATTGCTTAATATTATTTATTAAGATCTGTTCTTCGTTTTCTTCCCTCATGTTGGTACTATTGACAAAAACGTTATTTATAAGGTTTTCTGTTGGTATTGTTAACAAATATTTCAATTTTAGCGCTAATTGTTGGTAGTGCAAACATTTGAATTTATGAGGATAAATAAGAATTATGAAGCTGTTCCCTGAACTGGTTCTATTGGGCAGGAATCTCCTTCACAGATATTGCATTCAGACTTTATGAAATTCTGCGCTATTTCCGTTGGCAACCCTATTCCATCTTCAGAAAAGAATACAGCACTGTCTTGCTCCCTGTAACTATAGTCTTCTGCTTCATAGATATGCTTGCCCAGCAAAGGCGATCCTTCTGGAATATTTAATGAATTTAAAGAGTTAATAAATACATCAATGATTCCATATCTCCATTTATTAGTCTCTGTTATAATTACTGGGAAATTTCTACTACCTCTTTCTTTTAAAGTCTCTAATAATTGTTCTGCAAAATTATAGCTGAAACAAGAATCTATTATTAAAGTAACTTCTTGTAGGTTTCCTCTTTCCAATAATATGTCTGCAAATTCATCATACCTAAATCCAAAACATGATCCTTCATCAGTACTACTTTCTTGGTTTGGAACTCCTCCTCCCAAGCAGATATAATTTGGAAGGCCGTGTGCATCTGCCCATATTACTGTTTCTCCATATTTTCTGCTGTCTTTAATAAATTCAATTATATCAAGTTTCATTGCAGGTCCTTTTAAGAGGTCTGTTGGGGGGAATTTTCCAACTCCTCTGTCTATAGCAAATGCTTTTATCTTTTTTGGATCCATCCTTTGATCTTTATGGCTAAATATTATGAGATACTTATTTTCTCCTAAAATAATCTTATTCTCAAAAATTCTTCTTTTATTTAGAACTAAATCTATAGCTCTATTTATATTAAAATCAGTATCATCAATTCCCCCTTTGAGCATATATCTATAAACTGAAATTGATATCGAATTTCTTTGGGTTAAGGGAAGAGTTGATAATTTTGCATTTGAATAAATTTTTTGAAACAATGGAATTTGCCCCATAAATTCAAGAAATTCATTCGGACTGAAATCAGGGATTAAATTTATAAAATATTCTTGGGTATAATCAAGATTGGCCTTGTCTGAGCTCTTTAAATTGTTGTATATTATTAACATCAGTCTGCTAAAGTACCCTTTCCAAGGAGGAGGATATGTATCTAGCAAAGGAGCTTTTTCTCTAATTAATGAAAGAAGTTGTGTATAAATTAAATTGTTTGAAGTGATATCTACACGATTAATTAATACCTCTAATGAGTATATCCCGTTTAACCTCACATCTTCATCTGAATCTTCAAAGGTGTTTATCAAAGCTGAGACTGCTTCCGGAGAACCTATATCCCTTAAAGCAATATCCCTTAAAGCAAATACTGCTCCACTTCTTACATCAGGACTTTGATCATTTTCCAATGCTCTTATCAAAGCTGAGACTGCTTCCGGAGATTTTATTTCTCCTAAACCAGATGCTGCTGCTCTTCTTACATAGGGATCTTGATCATTTTCCAATGCTCTTATCAAAGCCGGAACTGCTTCTGGAGATTTTATTTCTCCTAGAGCAGATGCTGCTACCATTCTAATATTTATATCTTCAAGTGTGTTTTCTAATGCCTTTATTAAAGCTGGAACAGCTTCTTGAGATTTTATTTCTCCTAGTCTATATGCTGCTTCTCTTCTAACATCTTTAAAAGGATTGCCTTTCAACTGCCTAATATTGTTCAATACAATTTCTGGCCATCCCATATCCTCGAATCTAACACACCTATTTTCAACACATAAAGCATCCTGATTCCAGCAATCATCTTTTGAGTTTAAAGAATAATCGTCTATGCAATTTCCAGACCCTCCTGCAATCCTTCTAATTTCATTTCCAACTTGCGATTTATATTTGACCCAATTAGGATCAACATTTCCAGAAGGCTGCCATCTATTTACACTATCAATGGCTGCCTGCTGTGGAGTCATTCCTCTTGGCAAATCTATCTGAGAATAAATATTTAAAATTCTTTGAGCTACAGGTGCTACACTATCCGGACTAGCTGCTGTGCAAGTATTTTCCTGGGCTAAATTAATTTCTAAAAATATAATAAATACTAATAAAAACAACATTCCTCTTTTTAACATAA
>CAYJAX010000114.1:0-2556 GCA_964368545.1 Candidatus Woesearchaeota archaeon
CGAAAAATAAAGAAACAATAGAAGAGATTAAAGAAAAGATAAATGAATATATCGAAAAAAGTCCCGAAAGCGACAAGAAAGAAGAAATTAATTAAAAGTCCCTAATCTGCGACAGCACGCTTTGATATAAAATTTAAAAACCCCATAACAACAAGGTTTAAATAAAGGTTCGTTTAATAAACAGAATAGGAAAGAGGTTAAATGGAAGATTTAGAAAAAATAAAAACAGAATTAAAATTAAGGGGGTTCTCTCAGTTGACAGTTAGAAATTATTCTTTTTTTGTAGAGAAATTTTTATTAAGGATAAATAAGCCAGTTCAGGATTTAAATGAAGATGATGCAAAATTGTATTTAAGTGAATTATTTGAATCAAAATCAAAAAATACAATAATGCTGGCAGCCGCAGCCATCAAATTCTTTTACAAAGAAATTTTGAATAAAGAATTCAGTAAAGTTAAAATTCCTAAAAAAGATAAGACTCTTCCTTCTGTTTTAACAAAAGAAGAAGTAAAATCAATTATTGACGCAGCAGATAATGAAAAATCAAGATTAATAATTTCTTTGCTTTATTCTTCAGGTCTTCGTGTGTCTGAATTAGTAAATTTAAAGGTTTCAGATATAAACTTGCAGGAAAATACCGGATGGGTAAGAAAAGGAAAAGGAAGCAAGGACAGGCTTTTCAATTTATCCCAAAATCTCATCTCAGATATAAAAAAATATCTGGAAGGCCGTGAGCACGAATACGTCTTTTCCAAAGAAAAGCCATTAACAACAAGAAACATACAAAAAATTATATTTGGAGTAAAAAAAAGAGCAGGAATAAACAAAAAAGTAACTCCGCATACGCTTAGGCATTGCCTTCACCCTAATACTAGAATAGCAATGCCGGAGGAGATATGTTCTGCTGAAGTTTTGTTTAAATTTAGAAATACGCAGATTCAATCTGTTAATTTCTCAAATCTAAAGACAGAAAATGAGGAAATCGCACAGAAATTTCAATATGACTCAGACGTTCTTCTTTTCATTTGGGCAGATGGTTATGAATTGCAATGTACTCCTGAACATAGATTATTTACATTAGGAGAAAACGGAATTGCGGAAATTTATGCTAAAGATCTGAAAGAAGGTGTATATGTTCTGGGGGCAAAAAAGATTAATGTGGATGGGAAGAGAAAACTAGAACCAGAATTATGGAGATTAATAGGGTATGCACTTGGAGATGGTGTAGCTTCTGAAAGAAGAAGAGGTTTAATAATATTTGATAAGAATATTAATAATTTAGAGTTTTATCAACAAGTTGTGGGCAGACAGCTTAAAATCAAGGCAGGAATTACCAAATTTACAGATAGAGAGAGTTATTCATTAAACATTTACAGCAAAGATAATGTAGAATATTTTAGAAGCATCGGGTTCGATAAGAAAGCTAAAGAAAGAAGGGTTCCAGAAAGTTTGTTTTCGGCAACAGACGAAGAGATAAAGGCTTTTCTTGCAGGATATTACGATGCTGAAGGAAATGAAGGAAGTGTTAGAATGTTTTCAGCCAGCAAGGAACTCTTAAAAGACATACAAATGCTTTTGCTTAGACTAGGAATAGACTCACATTTAAACAAAAGAATAAGGGATGTTAAACTTCCTCAAGGAAAAATTTTACATAATCACGAGATTTATACTCTTGGGATATTACATAGGCCAGATCAACTTGAATTTGCAAAGCAAATTCCCACCTTAAAAAAATTCTTTATAATTAACAGGTTTGTTGGTGAGAAGGTTCCTGCATGTAAAATCCTCGCAAAAATAAATCCCATCATAAATGAAAATAAAGGTCTGAAATACAAGATCGAAAATGAGGAAGGTATTAGGCATTTTACAAGATATTTAGGAAAGATTAACCCGACAAAGGAGACACTACTTAAAATTGTGAGACATATTGAAAGAATACCTGGATTGGAAAAAACCGCCCTTATTTTAAAGAATTTATGCGAGAATGAAACAATAAAATGGCTTAAAGTTAAAAAAATAGAGTCTAATCCATACAATTCTGTAGTATATGATTTTGGAGTTCCAAAGAATCATAATCTTGTAACTGATGGATTTATATCACACAACAGTTTTGCGACGCATCTCCTGGAAAATGGAGTTGATATAAGGATGATACAGTCACTTTTAGGCCACTCAAGTTTGTCCACAACACAGATGTACACTCATATCTCGAGCGAACAAATAAAGAAAATCCAAAATCCCTTGGATTCTTTGAATTAATTGTTAGTAGTCTCTTGGCAGTGGTAAGATAGCTATAAATGTGGGTTTTTCATAATTTTCTTAAGCTGACTAGGACAGTTCGGTTGTCCTGGAAAGGATGTCACTATAAAAGCCTCTGTCAGGTGTTCGCTATTAATATGGCGTCTGGACTATAACTCGCCATACGAAATCTGCACTTGTTAAGCTTCACTTATAGGTCAAAGAAGATAACCTTTAAAACATGTCAATAGGTTAAGATTGATTTGGCGCTGTTTAAGGCACTTTCTTTACCGAGTCCAGAAAGTCAGCTTATATTCA
>CAYJAX010000115.1:0-2532 GCA_964368545.1 Candidatus Woesearchaeota archaeon
GTAGAACTATTTAAAGCTTTCGCTTATTTTTGTCAGATTTTGAAGGGATTTCACCAGTCTTCCAAATAGGTTTTTACAAAACTCAAGATTAATACGTTGAACTGTAGATTATGCGGGGTTTTTAGAAAGGTATAATAAATAGTTTAAGTTAGTGATGAGATAAATGAAAAAGGCCCAAATACTCTCCCAGCCATTCCTATACATTTTTGCTGTAATTGTAATAGGGCTAATACTTGTGTTCGGTTGGACATCAATAAAAAATTTGATAGGTTTCGGGGATGATGTGGGGAGTGTTAAGATATTTAATGATTTTAGAAAAGCTGTTGATGAAGTCAGTAAATTATTTCCCGGAAGCAGCATAGAGTGTAGCCTAGTAAGAAAGCCCCTAACAACAGAAAACGAGTGCGAGATAATCGTGCCTGGTAATATTGACGGAATATGTTTTGCAGATACAAACAGTCCTTTAGATTTCAGCAACATAAAATTTAAGAATGTAGAAGAAGAAATAAGAGTGTACCAAGGAACAGGAGACAGAAACGTTTTTTTTGCAACAGGCAAAAAACCAATCAATCCAATTTTCATAAACAAGCTTAAACCTGAAAATGAGTTCTGCATAGACATGAAGACAAAAGAAAAAACATTCATACTTGAAAACAAAGGAAAGCACGTAGATGCTAAAAAAAGCTAAGATTGAGATAAATTAATTAGGATGATATATATATATATATACATAAATCTTTATAAACGTAAACTATTCTATGTGTTTTAATGAAATCAAATTCAAACAAAAACTTATGGTATGTTCTCGGCGGTGCTATAGTTTTAGTATTAGTAGTAGCACTGGGAGTAAGCGTAACAGGACAGACAACCGGAGCATGCGTTGATTCTGACGGCACTGATGTTTATACTGCAGGATGGATAAGATATAAAGTTGGTAGCGTAGAAGCAAGACAGGGAGATAGTTGTGTTGACAGCAATAGAGTAAAAGAATATATATGCAGAGAGGGCGCACCCGCTTCTGTTATTAAAACATGCAAATATGGCTGCAGTAGAGGCGCTTGCCTAAAAACTCCTCCATCTCGCCCAGATTTAATAATTACATCACAAAGTCCTTCGAATTTCCGTTATAGATCTGGTTCAGAAACTTATTATGATTATGCTGTAACTGTAAAGAATGTTGGAACAGCAGCTACAAATGGAAATGTTTTGATTACTGCCTTGCTTAGATTAGGTGACCTAAATAGTTATACACTATCTCAATCTCAACCTAGAAGTTTAGCACCTGGCGAAGAAACAACGTTAACAACATCAAGGTTAGTTTGTATTAGTGAATTATCTTACCAAACAACAGCTAGAGTAGATAATACTAATGTTATAGTAGAATCTGAAGAAAATAATAATGTACATACATCAACATTTACATGCCCTAGAATGCCAACTCCGTCATATGATGTTGACCTTATAATCTTAGGACAAGAAGTTTCAAATATGCGCGCTAATACTACTAGTATCACCGGTGCTAAGCTTTATGATCATTCAGTTACAATACAAAATCTAGGTACTAGTTCTACAGGCAACTTTTACGCCACTGTTAATATGCTAAGAACTGGTTTAGATGGTTCATCTACAAATCAATATGTAGCAAGATCTACAAGTTTGGCAGCAGGTGCTTCAACAGTCTTGACAAATACATTTGAGTGCAGAAACGGCGTGTTTTATGATGTTCAATCAACTGTTAACCCACCATTAGTTGGTGCTCCAGTAGGAGAAACAAATTACGATAATAACGTTGATGAATATGAATTCCAGTGTTAAGAATAATTTTTTAGCTGTCTTTTAATTCTTATCTTTATTGCATATTTTGTAAATACCAAGAAATATTCTCATCATTGCCAAGTAATCTGAACGATTAGTTCAATGACTGCTCGAAAAGTTTATAACCTATAAATAAAATTATCTCTAATATGCTAAGAATGTATGGCTTTGCAGGCATTTTATTAATAATCCTTGTTGAAATAAACTTCTTTTTAAAAATCCAACCATTTGCAAACTGGTATTTTCCAATAGTTTGGCTTGGATACATATTAACGCTTGATGCATTAGTCTTTAAGCTCAAAGGAAATTCCCTGATAAGCAATAGATTCTATCAATTTTTAGGAATAATCGTAATCTCAATGCTGTTTTGGTGGATTTTTGAATTTACAAACATCCCCCTTAAAAATTGGAAATATCTAGGCCTGGAAGACATCGGTGTTTGGAAAAATTTCTTCGGTTCTATATCTTTTGCGACAGTATTGCCTGCATTGTTTGAAACAGTGGAGCTAGTCAGAGCCATACACCTTTTTGATAAAATAAAGCTGCACAAAAAACATAAAATTACAAAAGTATTTCTGCATTCTATGATATTACTAGGCGTTATTTTTTTCATGGCGCCATTAGCGCTGCCAACATTTGCATTTCCATTGATATGGCTAAGCTTCTTTTTTATTTTAGATCCAATAAATTACCTGCACAAACAACCAAGCATAATAG
>CAYJAX010000116.1:0-2520 GCA_964368545.1 Candidatus Woesearchaeota archaeon
ATTTTTTTGCAATTTCATTAATAGAGTAATCACTATTAAAATTAGCCAATAAAAATCTTAAAACTTTTTTCTCATTATTTGTTATCATTTTATCACTATTAACTTATACAGTAATACTATATAATTATACAGCTAAACTATATAAAGCTTTCTATAAATCTCTCATCCAATTGTCCTATTATATAACCCATGATAGCCATAATTATTTGATAAGTAATTAATAAACTCCTAATCTTTTACCATAATTATTTGATAAGTAATTAATAAACTCCTAATCTTTTATACTCTACCTAATTATAAAGAATACTAAACTTACTTTAATCTATCTGGTTTTATATTAACTACCTTTCAAATATAATAACATTGGCAATCCTCCTATTATATATAGCTTCTAATAACTTCCTAAAATCCTGCTAAGAGTTAACTCTTAGCCAAAGAAAACACTGTCTTCAATGCAACAACAATAGTAGAAGGCACAAACAAAACCAATAGTGCCCCCAAAATAGGAGATATAATTCTTCCAATGTCAACCCCTATGATTGCAGCGCTTAGCACAAGCCCCTGAATTCCAGCAAAGCTTACAACTACGAGAGAAACAGATGCAATAAGAAAAGTCTGCACATTTTTTTCAGCAACAAAATATCCCACAACAATTCCAAGACCCGCGAGCACCAATATTATAATTGGATTTATTTTCTGTCCGTAAAATATAGTAAATATTCCTGCAATTATTGCAATTACAATTCCCATTAAGAAAGCCCAAGCTCCAATTAAATTTTCCCTCGACTTTATTGGCATTATTCAAAACCTCTTTTACAATATATTAAGATTTGCTTACAATTACAAATCTTGAGATGCTCAAGAACCAAAACATAGTTCAAATTCAATATATAGGTTCCTGACATATCTTTTACAGACGAGAAGTTTATTTAAACCTTATTGCTCACTACTGAATATGCAGACAAAAAGCTATCTGCCAAACAAAGCGAAAAGTTTAAATACCAGTGTAATTGCTAAGTTACAACACAAAATGAAAACACAAATATTTTCGTTCGTATTGTTTGCAATTTTTGCAGCAATTTTAGTAACATCATTTGCATCTGCTGCTCTAACTTTGACAGCAGTTTCACCCCCCTCATCTGTAAAACACGATGCAGGCACAGTTGTTCTGCAATTTAATCTTGTTAACACGGACTCATCAAACCCAGTTAATGGATTGGTTTGGTCTTTAACATTAACTTCTCCATCTGGTGCAACAATTGTTAAGCCAACAGCAAACTCTATAGGTGCTGGAGCAACACTTCAGGTTTCAGCAGTTGTTACCATTCCAAAGCATTCAACAGAACGCATTGAGGGAACTTTAACAGTAACAAATTCAATTGAATCAGCATCTCACACTATTAATATTCCTATTGATACAACAAATTCTTTAGCACTCACAAAAATAAAAGACATTACAAGAACTCAAAACGGGCAAGTAAAAGTTGAAAACACAGGAAACACACAGCTTTCTAATATAGACTTATCTTCAACAGGAGCATTCGAGGTAACATTTTCAGAAGACAACTTTGGATTAACAGCAAGCTCATCCAAAACAATAACACTAACTCCAGTAAGTTTGGAAAATCTTAACTTCGGAAGCAACACAATAACAGTCACTGCAAGAGATATAAATACAAATGCACAGTCTTCAGTAGCAGTTTCTTTTGTAAATGGTTTCTGTAAAAACGGGGCAGTAGGCGGAAACTTATCATTAAAGAACATAGATATTAACAGCGATGGCGATGAAGATGATGAATGGAAAGCCCTCGATACAATAGAGGTTGAGGTAGAAGTTGAAAATAATGGCGATGACGACATAGATGATGTTTTTGTTGAACTTGGTTTGTTCGATTCAGCAGGAAAGAATATGGTTAACGACTTGGATTTTGATAATTCAGATGAGGAAGAATTAGACATTGGTAATCTAAACGATGGAGACGAAAAAACAGACACATTCACTTTCACAGTTCCTGCTGACTTTGATACAGGAAGCTATAAATTAGCTGTAAAAGCATACTCTGATGACTTAGGAGAAAACGTAGAGTGCACTGATTCCTCATCTGATTTGGATAATGACTTCTTTGAATCAATATCAGTAGACAGGGAAGATGACGAAGGAAAGTTCATTGCTTTTGATAACATTATAATAAATCTAGAGCGAGCCACTTGCTCTGATTCTGTCACTTTATCAACAGATGTCTTTAACATAGGAGATCAGGATCAGGATCAAGTAAGAGTAAACTTAGCCAATACAGAATTAGGAATAAGGCAGTCATTTGAAATCCGCTCTGATTTAGATGAAGGAGACAAGGAAAGAGTTGTTTTTAACTTTGAAGTCCCAGAAAATGCGCAGAATAAATTATACCAGCTCGAATTAACAGCCGACTATGATTATGACGATGGTGACTATGATGAATCATCCGATGAAGCAACTCGTGTTGGCTTGAATATCATTGGCTGTGCTGCAACACCAATACC